>NHIO02000057.1 GCA_002171975.2 Flavobacteriales bacterium TMED191 | reverse complement strand
ACACAATTTAATTTTGATTATAATGCAACAGTTAATGGAACCGCAATTGGAGATCTTACTAATCCTTGTATACCTTATATATTAGGATGTACAGACCCAACAGCATTTAATTATGATATTAATCTTGATGCTAATACAGATGATGGATCATGTATTCCAGTAGTTGAAGGTTGTACGGATTTATTGGCTGATAATTATAATGCAGCTGCTAATACAGATGATAATAGTTGTTTGTATACTGGAGGTTGTATAGATAATTTATATTTAGAGTATTATAGTCAAGGCTTTGAAGCTAATATTGATGATGGCTCATGTGTTACTCCAGCAGTTTTTGGATGTACATTATCGGAATTTGCAAATTACAATCCAGATGCAAATGTTGATGCTTCACAGGATCCTTCAGGGCAAGCTGAATTATGTGCACATATTCTTGGTTGTACAGATGATGAAGCATGTAATTATGATGCAACTGCAAGTTTAAATAATAATACATGTTTTTATTTAGAGGATTTAGTAATCAATATTGATGGTGTATTTTATGATTGTGATGGTATTTGTTTAGCTGATGAAGATAGTGATGGCGTATGTGATCAACTAGAGATAGTAGGTTGTACAGATTCTACAGCATGTAACTATGATATGTTTGCTACAGATGAGGCAGAATGTGTATTCTCTAGTGCTGGTTGTAATACTTGTGTTGAAGGTGAATTAATTATAATTGATAGTGATGGTGACGGTGTATGTGATAGTGAAGAGATTATAGGCTGTCAGGATGAAGTAGCATGTAATTATGATTCATCAGCGACTGATTCGGGTGAATGTGAATATGCGGATGAGTATTATGATTGTGATAATAATTGTTTAAATGATAGTGATGCAGATGGGGTTTGTGATGAATTAGAGGTTTTAGGATGTGTAGATGAAACAGCAGTTAATTTTAATTCTGCTGCTACAGAGGATAATGGAACATGTAGTTATGTCTTCATTGGTTGTACTGATGAGGCATATTTGGAATATAGCATGAATGCTACAGAAGATGATGGGTCTTGTGAAACATTTATAGGTTGTTTAAATGAGGGCTTTTATGAGTATAATGTAGGTTTAACATGTGAATCTAAACGAGGAGATTCAAACTCAGATAATATTATAGATCTGGATGATTTATTTGCGGTACTTGGTGCGTGGCTTGTTAGTGGTCCTGATTTAGCGGGTGATGTTAATAATGATGAAATTGTTGATCTTCAGGATTTATTTGATGTATTAGGTAATTGGTTAAATTAATTTAATAACTTTATTAAGCATGAATTTTAATCTAAAAAATATTATAAGAACTTTAACAGTTAGTTTTTGTTGCATAATATTGTCTTTTAATGGTTTCTCGCAAGAAAACCCTGATTACTTTCAAGGTTTAGTTTTGGAGCAACTAAACAATGGAGGGGCTGTTGATGGAACTACCTATAGGCTACATGCTGAAATTAGTTCAGGAAAAGTTGTGGCTATTTGGGCAGATGTAAATAATTTATCAACTATAGAAACGTCGACTGTATTTTTTAATGAAACTACAATTGGTGGAAATTTTCAAAGCGATTCAGATCCAAGTTTATTTGATATGTTTGCTGGTTTAGAGTGGGATACGTGGGTTGCCATAGGAGATGATTATGAATCTTCACCAAGTGAGATTGGAACATTAAACTTAAATGGTCTTTTGTCAAACTCATGGTCATTTGGTGAGTCAGGCGATGCATCAATATACTATACTCCTGATAATCCTAATTGTTTAGCAGATGATAATAACTATGTTCTTTTAGGACAATTTACTACCGACGGTGATCTTTCAGGGAATCTGAATATAGAACTTTTACCAGATGGCTCTATTATTACTGAAGCTGCGTTTGCTGATATTCCCTCCGAAGTGACAATTGGTTGTATGGATGCAACTGCATCTAATTATTGCTCAACCTGTACTATAGACAATGGCTTATGTGCTGATTCGACGCCAGTATGTGAAGATAATGATTCTGTTATGAGTGCTTTTGGAGGTTGTGTGGCTGCAGTAGCTGCACTTGGTTGTGATTTTGTTTTTGCAGGTTCTCCAATTAGTGATTCATGTCCTGTAAGTTGTGATAATTGTCCAATTTATGGTTGTACAGATGCAACGGCATGTAATTATGATGATGCAGCTGATACGGATGATGGCTCTTGTATACTTGATGATAATGATGCTATGAGTGCTTTTGGAGATTGTGTTGGTGCAGTAGCTGCACTTGGTTGTGACTATGTCTTTGCAGGCTCTCCAATTAGTGATTCGTGTCCTGTAAGTTGTGGTTGTCCCTCTGACCAAGAGGTTTCTGGCTGTACAGATGATACTTATTTAGAGTATGATGCTTCAGCAAATACAGATGATGGTTCATGTTTTACATTGATAGTAGAGGGTTGTACGGACGATACTTATATAGAGTATGATCCATTAGCAAATACAGATGATGGTTCATGTTCTACACTGATTGTCNNAGGNTGTACAGATCCAGGTGCAGATAACTACAATGCAGATGCAAATACAGATGATGGTACATGTTTCACTACANTNTTAGGATGTACAGATCNAGNTGCAGATAACTACAATGCAGATGCAAATACAGATGATGGTACATGTTTCACTACAGTTTTAGGATGTACAGATTCAGATTATTTAGAATTTAATCCACTAGCCAACACCGATGATGGTTCTTGTGCCACATTTATAGGTTCAGTATTTGGTTGTACAAACCAAACAGCTTGTAATTACGATGAGTCTGCAACAGCTGATGATGGTTCTTGTATATTCGTAGATGGTGTATGTGAAACTTGTGAAAATGGTGTTATTTTAGATAATGATTTAGATAATGATGGCATTTGTGATAATGATGATATTTGCCCTAATGACCCTGCAAATGATGCGGATGGTGATGGTATATGTGACGATGTAGATTCATGTTTAGATGATCCAATTAATGATCCAGATGGTGATGGTATATGTGATGTTGATGAGATTTATGGCTGTACTGATATTTCTGCATGTAATTATAATACAAATGCTACTGAAGAAAGTGGTAATTGTGACTATGCATTTGGTTGTGACTTCTGTTCTGGAGCAACAAATGGTACAGGATATGTTGTTGATAATGATGTTGACAATGATGGTGTATGTGATGATGATGAAATTGAGGGGTGTACTGATTTAGATGCATGTAATTATGATTCATCTGCAACAGAAAATGATGGTTCTTGTGACTATCCGGAAGATTTATATCCAGAGTTTTTATTTGACTCTAATGGTGATGGCATCCTTAATGAGTCTTATGTTGATTGTGAAGGAAACTGTTTAAACAATTCAGATGGAGATGAGTGGTGTGATGAAGTAGATAATTGTCCTGAAGTTGATAATCCTAATCAAGAAGACTTTGATAATGATGGTGTAGGTGATGCTTGTGATGGTATTGGTTTAGACGAGGATAATCCATTCGATTTTATATTATATCCCAACCCATCTTCCTCTATTCTAAATATAGAATATAATTCTTATTATATTGATAACATACAATTGCGATTTTTCAACTCTATTGGACAACTTATGTTTGATCAAGAATATCTTTCAACAGATGAGTTGAATATTTATTTAAATATTGATGATTATGTACCAGGTGTTTATCAAGTAAAATTATCTACTGATCGAGGAAGTAATATAAATAGGCTATTTATTATTAACTAATGCTTTAAAATTTATTTTTTTAAAAGCCAGCTAGATGACTGTATTTTATCTCCTAGTCCATCTAGTAATTTTATTCCAAGTTTTTTACAAATTTTCCTTTCAGGAATTGTAGTGTTGTTTTGGTCACCTCCATTTGCAAAAAATAACATGTAATCATTACTATATTGAGTATGGATTTGTTTAATAGTTTCTTGAACAGTTCTATCCTTATCAATAGCTAAGATGGTTTTATTGACGAGTTTTAAGTGTGAGATAATTAGTGTTCTTTCATTTTCGTCTTGAAATTTTTTAGACCCTTTTAATTCTCTCTGATAATCGGAATTGACAATTACAAATAATTCTTCTCCGTTTGATTTTGCTTTTTCAAAATATTCTAAGTGTCCTTTGTGAAGTGGATTAAAATATCCTGATACAATTATGGCAATCTTTTTCATATTAGCAATCTATATTTTGTGTTTCTATATTATTTTGACTAGAACCAGGACAATTACAACCGTCTTTTCTAGTTGTATAGCATGAAGAAACAAGTATAGTTAATAGAGTGAAAGTAAAAAATATAAAAATAGATTTTTTCATTATACATAAATATAACTATTTTTATTTCATATATGCATTTTTTAATTACTACAGGACAATATATTCTATTTCTTAGAAAGATATTTTCAAGATTTGAAAAAAGAAGAGTTTATCTTCCTAGGATTGTTCATGAAATCAATGAGTTAGGCATGTCTTCAATTGGTTTTGTTGCATTTATATCAGTATTCGTAGGCGCAGTTGTTACTTTACAAGTTGCTTATAATATGGAAAACCCACTGTTACCTACTTATCTAATTGGTTTAGCAAGTAGAGATTCTATTATACTTGAATTTTCTCCTACAATGATTAGTCTTGTGTTGGCAGGTAAAATAGGTTCTCACATTTCATCTTCTTTAGGTACTATGAGAGTTACTGAGCAAATAGATGCCTTAGAAGTAATGGGCATTAATTCTGCTTCATTTTTAGTATTTCCAAAAATTTGTGCTACTATTATTATTAACCCATTTTTAATTATTCTTAGTATTGCTTTAGGTATTGTAGGTGGTTGGTTGGCTGGAAATTTAACTGGAATTTGTCCTACCGAAGAGTTTTTGTTGGGCTTACAATATGAGTTTATTCCTTTTAATCTTGCATATGCATTAATTAAGACAGTGATTTTTGCTTTTATCATAACTACCGTTTGTGCCTTTTTTGGCTATACTACTAAAGGTGGAGCATTAGAAGTTGGACAGGCCAGCACAAGGGGAGTTGTTTATACTAGTATTTTAATTATTATATGTAATTATTTTATCACTCATTTATTATTAAATTAAGTTTTTATGATTAAGGTTGATGCTATAAATAAATCTTTTGGAGAAAAAGTTGTTTTGAATAATTTTTCTTCCAATTTTGAATCCGGAAAAATCAACCTAATTATAGGCCGAAGTGGATCGGGTAAAACCGTTGCAATTAAATGTATGTTAGGTTTGCACGAAGTTGACTCTGGATCAATTTTCTTTGATAGAAGAAGTTTTAATTCCATTAATGATAATCAAAGAAAACAAATAAGAAAAGAGATGGGTATGGTTTTTCAAGCAAGTGCATTGTTTGATTCAATGAGTGTTTTTGATAATGTTATGTTTCCATTGTTAATGTCCGAAAAGATGTCTTTAAAAGATATGAGCAAAAGAGTAGATTTTTGTTTAAATAGAGTTGACCTTAAAGGTGCGCATGATATGTTCCCCTCTGAACTTAGTGGTGGTATGCAGAAAAGAGTTGCTATTGCAAGAGCAATATCATTAAATCCAAAATATTTATTTTGCGATGAGCCTAATTCAGGTCTAGATCCTACAACGGCAATAGTTATAGACAATTTATTAAAGGAAATTACATATGAAAACAATATTACGACTGTTATTAATACACATGACATGAATTCAGTTATGGATATAGGTGATAATATTGTTTTTATTAAGGATGGAAGTAAAAAATGGGAGGGTAATAAAGAGAATTTTTTAAGTTCTAATAATAAGGAGTTGTGTGAATTTAAATCTTCCTCTAAGTTATTATTGTAGTAGTAATACTATTTATTTTGATTATTAAAAAAAGCCCAGAAATTCTGGGCTTTTTTAGTTTTGCATCTTATAGATATAAATATCTATTCGATAATTAATTTAGTTGTATTTGATTTTTCTTCGTTAGAAATAGTTACAAAATATATACCTTTATTTAAACCCTCCAGATTCAATGAAGTGTTATTATTAATGTTATTTCTATATATATTTTTACCTACAACATCGTTTATTTGGACTAAGTAGTCACCGTTCTCATCTATTTCAATATTTACATTTCCATTAGATGGATTTGGGTAAATATTTAAATCTAAATTATTTTCGTTTAGACTAATAATTTCAGATACGGCATCTCCAGTAATCATTCTAATTGCTGCTGCGGTTCCATTTGAATATGCGGCATCACCTGGAATATAAATCATGCTCATATAGAAAGGCTGAGGAATTGTTTCGTCATCTAATATATATATATCAGTCGCATTTCCGTTACTATACATTTCGACAGATACAAAGTATGCATTTGGATTTAGTGTGATATTTTCACTAAATGGTACAACTACATATCCATTGTCAATATCCTCTTGAGTTACTAAGTAGAAGTCACTTGATTCAATAACGTTACCTGGATCGAAAGTTTCAGCTGATATCAGAGTTGTATCTCTAAGAGCTACAACAAGTTCTCCCCCTGCTACAGTTGCGGGTGTTTCATATGCATAAGAGTCTAAACCAATCCAAACACCACCTATTGTTGTAGTTGCAGATATATCATAGTATGACATCATCATAAATCCGTCAGTAGCATCAGTAAATGAACCCGTACCTAATCTATTTATTGAAGGATTTGAGTAAACACCTAGACCATCAGTTGAATATAATCCATTTGTTAGTTCAAATTCTCTTGTAGCTGTATTATCTCCAAAGTATTCTCCACCATTAGAGTCTCCATCTGAAGATGCTGAGAATGTTGCAGTGTATATTCCTTCAGGAACACTACTCATTGGTGTCATATCTTCAAAATAAACACTTACATCGCTAGCAATAGGTCCACTAATAGTAGTGGTCATATCTAAGAATCCATCTGCATCTAGTCCATACATTGAATATCCAGATTGTGATGTTACAGGATAACCAGTAGCGTCTGTAACTTCCATTGATAAATCAACATCAGTTGCATCATTTACTCCAAAGTTATATACGCTTCCGCCAGTGTATGCTCCATCTCCTAATTGTGAAAGAGGCACTCTACCATATTCTTCGCCAGTACCGTTATGACTGACTAATCCGTATGATAGTGTGATGTCATCAGCAGGCTGTTGAGCAACACAAACTCTGTCTATAAACCATGCATATCCCCAAGTTCCAACCCAATTAAATCGGACCCATACTTGAGACTGTCCACCTGCAGCCTCTGAAATATTAATTCTTCTAGTAGCAGGATTGGTTGCAGGAGAACCACCAACATCTACAGTAGATATTTCAGGAAAAATTTCATAAATACCACTAGCAGGATCTTCTTCTGTTGATGGTGTTAAGTCCTCAGGAAAGGTTCCATCAGTACTAACGACTAAAAAACATTTTTCACTATTGTAGCTTCTATACCATGTATCAAATTCTACAATAACATTATCAAATGTAGAACAGTCAACAGGACTTGCCATAGTTAACCATGAGTCTTCCACTTCTGTTCCACCTTCTTCTCCTCCATATGCGTCAGAGTCAAGCATAGCATAATAACCATTCGCAGATTCAACTGCCGCAATTGGATATGATCCGCTACATTCTAGGTTTTGTCCAATTTCCCAATCTAAAGAGCAGTCTGATACATCATGAGCAATATTCCAGTCAGCAGCATTGGAAAAATCGCTTTCCCAAATACAATCTACAGATCTTGGCTCTATGTTAACATCTGTTTGCACTAATTTAATTGGAGCTTCTTTGGCATTTCGCTTAACTTTTATATTTGCATTAGATTGTGCAAATGAAAACGATAATGCTAAAAAAGATAATAATAAAGTAAAAATTCTTTTCATATTGTTTGTTTTAGTTGTTAATAATTTAAAATGTCTTAAGATTCCTCTCCTCGAGAGAAGGGGGACGCTAAAGATACGACTTTTTTATTGATTTATTATCTTAATCCACTGTTTTTTCTTCATATTCTTCTATTGAGGCACATGAACATATCAAGTTTCTATCACCATGCACCTCATTAATACGTCGAACAGTAGGCCAATATTTACGTTCTTTTACATATGATATTGGGAATACTGCTTCGGCTCTTGAGTAGGGATAGTTCCATTTATTAACTAACATTTCTAGAGTATGTGGTGCATTTTTTAATAAATTGTCATCAGAATTAGATTTATCTATCTCTTTTTTTATCTGGAGCATAGCTTCACAAAAACTATCTAGTGCATATTTGCTTTCACTTTCAGTAGGTTCAATCATCATTGTTCCAGGTACAGGCCATGAAACAGTTGGAGCATGAAAACCATAATCCATGAGCCTTTTAGCTAAATCTGTTACATTAATGTTTTTATCATTAAACTCTCTGCAGTCAATAATCATTTCATGAGCCACAGTATTATTTTTTCCTTGGTATAAAATTTTAAAATCTTTTTCCAGTTTAAATTTTAAATAATTAGCATTTAATATTGCTATTTCAGTAGATTTTTTTAAACCGATACTTCCTAATAGTTTTATATATGCATATGATATTGTTAGTATTAAACCACTTCCCCAGGGGCTTGCTGATATTGAAGAAATACCATTTTTTCCTCCGTAATCAATAATGGCACTTTTAGGTAAGAATTCTTTTAAGTGTTCTGCAACTGCAATAGGTCCCATTCCAGGTCCTCCCCCTCCATGAGGGATTGCAAAAGTTTTATGTAGATTTAAATGACATACATCACAGCCAATTAATTTTGGATTGGTTAATCCAACTTGGGCATTCATATTTGCTCCATCCATATATACTTGACCTCCGGCATTATGAATAAGATCGGTTATATGAATTATGTTTTCTTCAAACACTCCGTGTGTTGAAGGATATGTTATCATTAAGGCTGCAATATTATTTGAATGAGTTTCAATTTTGGAGGAAAGATCATTAATGTCAATATTTCCCTGGGTATCACATTGTACAATTACAACTTTCATTCCTGCCATTATAGCGCTTGCAGGATTTGTTCCATGGGCTGATGAGGGAATTAAACAAATATTTCGGTTAATGTCTTTATTTGATTCGTGGTATTTTTTAATTACCATTAGCCCTGCATATTCACCTTGTGCGCCTGAATTAGGTTGTAGTGAAACAGCTGCTAGTCCAGTAATTTTACATAATGCTTTCTCAAGTTCATCAAAAACTATATGGTATCCTCTTGCTTGATTCAATGGAGCAAAAGGATGAATATTTGAGAAGTCAGTAGAACTAAGTGAAAATAATTCAACAGCAGCATTCAATTTCATAGTACATGAACCTAAAGGAATCATAGAGTGTGTTAGTGATAAGTCTTTATTTTCAAGAGATTTTATATATCTCATTAATTCTGTTTCAGAATGATAAGAATTAAATACTTCATACTGTAAAAAGTGAGATTTTCTAATTAAATTTTTTGGAATTCCTTGATAATTTTCGTTCAAATTATCTTTAATTATGTTTTGCAAAATTTTATAAAAGTCAGTATGATTTTTTGCTCTAGCAAAAACTTTAATAATTTTTTCAATATTATGTATGTCATCTTTTTCATCAATACTTATTGAAATTAAAGAGTCATTTATATAGTTAAAATTCATCTTTGCATCTTCAGCGTAGACTTTTATATTTTTTGTAGATATGTCATCAGTGTTAATTAATAATGTGTCAAAAAATGTATTATTTATTTGTTCATATCCAATTGCTTTTAAAGCAGAAGATAGAATAAAACTGTGGTGATGAATATTTTGCGCAATTTTACTGAGTTTTTCAGGTCCATGATATACTGCATACATTCCAGCCATAACTGCAAGTAAAACTTGAGAGGTACATATATTTGAAGTTGCTTTTTCTCTACGAATATGTTGTTCTCTTGTTTGTAGTGCCATTCTGTAGGCTTTTTTCCCATCAATATCATGAGAAACGCCAATAATACGCCCTGGTATGTTTCTTTTAAACCTTTCAGTTGTTGCAAAATAAGCTGCATGTGGACCACCATAACCTAACGGAATACCGAATCTTTGTGAGGAGCCCACCACAATATCAGCTCCTAATTCTCCAGGTGGCTTGAGTATTGTTAAGCTTAATAAATCTGCTGCTACAGTAATTAAACAATCATTATCATTTGCTTCTTTAATTAATGATGAGTAATCGTTGATTTCTCCATATTTGCCAGGGTATTGAATGATTGCTCCAAAAACTTCTTTTTCAAAAACAAAATCTTTATGATTAACTATTTTAAGTTCAATGTCTAAAGATGACGCTCTGGTTTTAATAACATCAATAGTTTGTGGAAAACAATTGTCAGATATTAAAAATATATTAGCGTTTGCTTGTTTTTTCTTATTACTTCGACACTGATAGCTCATAGTCATTGCTTCTGCTGCAGAGGTAGCTTCATCAAGTAGAGACGCATTAGTAATTGGTAGAGCTGTTAATTCAGTTATTACTGTTTGAAAATTAAATAGTGCTTCTAATCTTCCTTGGGAAATTTCGGCCTGATATGGAGTATATGCAGTATACCATCCTGGATTTTCTAAAATATTTCGTTGAATGACTCCAGGGAGTATATTGTTGTAATATCCTAGACCTATGTAACTTTTATATATTTTATTTTTTCTTCCTAGTTGCTGAATGTGTTCAACATAACGAGCTTCACTCATAGGCTCACCAACATCAAATATATTTTTCATCAATATATTTTTTGGGATTGTTTTACTAATTAACTCATCAATACTTTCAATGCCAATAATTTTTAACATTTCAAGTGTATCTTTCTTTCTAGGACCAATATGTCTATTTATAAAATCTGTATCAGGAAGCATTTTGTTAGTATTTTATATTAATTTTTTTATTATAATATGCAATTTGTAGTAAATTAGTTGTGCAAGCAAATCATTTATGAATCGATTTATAAGTTATATAATCAAAACTAATATTATAGTTGCTTGTAGTTCATTTTCGTTATATAAATTAACGGAATTTTTGTTTAATATTAGTGATATAAAAATGGGATTTTTTATTTTTTTTTCAACACTACTTGCATATAATTATATGCAACTTTTTAATAGGTTGAAAAATAATTTTTTTAATCCTCAAAGAACTTTTATTTACATTCTTTTATTTTTATTATGTTCGGTTTTATTATATGATTTGTATTTTTTAAAATTAGTTATGCCTATTGTTTTAATATGTATAATTTATCCAATGTCCATTGCAATTTCAAATAAACATCATTTATTTAGATTAAGATCAATTCCTTTTTTTAAAGTTTTTTTAATTGCTCTAGTGTGGTCATATGTTACATTTTTAATGCCTTTATTATATTTTAATATTAAAATCGATTTTTTTTTAATAAGCAACTTTATACAAAGGTTTCTTTTTGTACTAGTCATATCACTTCCTTTTGATATTCGTGACATGAAAGTTGATAATATTAGTACCATTCCAAATACATTTGGAATCATGAAATCAAAATATTTTGGTTGGTTCTGCTTATTTGTTATTCAAATTTTATTAATTGTTGAAATAATAAACAATGTAATATCACTTGAAATGTTCATAGCATTATTTATTAGTATAGAATTAACATCGTTAATTTTGTATCTCGCTAATTCACGTAGATCTAATTTTTTTTATGGTGTAATTGTTGAGGGGCTTTCAATAATAATGTGTTTATTTGTATTTTGTTCAATGTTCTTTATATAAAAATAATCATGGATAATGTCTTTTCAATTGGAGCTGCACGTAGTATGGATAAAAATGACCCATTGTATAGTCTTCGTCAAAACTTTAATATACCTATTGTTGATGGAAAGCAAGCAATTTATTTTACAGGCAATTCTCTTGGTTTACAGTTGAAGAATCAGAATGTTTATTTAGATCAGTCTTTAGAAGACTGGAGTAATTTAGGGGTTGATGGACATTTCAAGGCTAAAACTCCTTGGGTAGATTATCACAAGTGTTTAGAAAAATCGACATCTAAAATTGTAGGGGCAAAAAGAAATGAAGTAGTTACTATGAACGGCCTTTCTGTTAATCTTCATTTATTATTAACATCGTTTTATCAACCTACAAAAAAGAGATTTAAAATTTTATGTGAACCACATTTATTTCCATCAGATTTATATATTTTACAAAGTCAAATTCAATTAAAAGGTTATAATCCTGATGATGTGCTTGTTTTTTTACCTTCTGACGAAAATGGTGTTATCTCCGAGCCTGACATATATAAATGTATAGAGGACAATAAAAATCATTTAAGCATGATATTTATTGGGGGAGTTAATTATTATACTGGCCAGGTATTTAATATTCAAAAAATCACCAAAAAGGGTCATAGCCATGGTATTATTGTTGGTTTTGATTTGGCTCATGCTGCGGGAAATATTGAATTACAATTACATCAATGGAGAGTAGATTTTGCAGCTTGGTGCTCTTATAAGTATTTAAATTCAGGCCCAGGAAATGTTTCAACAATTTTTATTCATGAAGATCAAATAAAAAAAAATCCATTTAGATTATCAGCTTGGTGGGGTCATAAATTAAAGAACAGATTTAGTTTACAAAAAAAATTTGACCCTGTTATGACTGCTGAAGGTTGGCAACTTTCTAATGCACCAATTTTTGCAATGTCTGTTTATAGAGCTTCTTTAGATTTATTTGATGAAATAGGAATGAAAAAATTAATTCTAAAAAGAATAAATTTGTCTACATACTTGGAGCGAGCAATTCATTCATTTAATAAAAAATCATCTGATTTGAATTTGCAAATAATTACTCCTGGATCTGCAAGCCAAAGAGGAGGTCAATTATCTATCTTACTTAATAAAAAGGGTAAGTATGTGTATGATTTTTTAAGACAATCAGGTGTGTTTATTGATTGGAGAGACCCCAATGTAATGAGAATCGCAGTCGCTCCATTATATAATTCATTTGAGGATATTGCTAGATTTTATAATTTATTATTGCATGCATTTAAAAAATAAAAATATTGCAGTTGTTGGTGGTGGTTTGGTAGGAAGTTTATTATCTATTTATTTAAGTAGACAAGGTGCAGCTGTGTCAGTTTTTGATAAAAGAGATGATATTAGACTAGACGATAATAGTGCTGGTAGATCTATTAATTTAGCATTGTCAAATAGAGGTATTAATGCTCTCAGTAAAATAGGTATTGAACAATCTGTTTTAAAAATTGCTATGCCTATGTATAAACGTATTATGCATTCTATTCATGGAGATTTAACAGAGCAACAATACGGTAAGGATTCAGAAGCTATTTATTCTATTTCTAGGCATTTGTTAAATTCAAAATTAATGAATATTGCTGAAAAAGATTCAGTTAAATTTTCTTTTAATAAACATTGTATTAGTATTAATCCAACAACAAATACTTTGTTTTTTTCTGATAATTCTAATTTAAGATTTGATTTCATTTTTGGTGCTGACGGTGCAGGCTCAGTAATTAGAAAAAAAATGGTTGAGTTATCTAAAACAATAAAAAGTTCGGTTAAGTTCATCAATTCTTCATATAAAGAATTAACAATACCTGCAAATGATGATGGTACGCATAAAATTGATAATAAAGCTTTACATATTTGGCCTAGAAAATCATTTATGGTAATTGCACTCCCAAATTTAGATGGAACATTTACATGCACTCTTTTTGCTCCAAATAAAGGTTTGAATTCCTTTGATTCAATAAAAAACTCAAATGATGTAGATGGTGTTTTCGTTAAATACTTTAAAGATTTAAAATCAATTATCCCGAATTTATCTGAACAATACTTTTTTAATCCAACTTCCCCTCTTGGTTATGTGAGATGTAGTTCTTGGAGAGAAAATAATACAATTTTAATTGGCGATGCTTGTCATGCTACTGTCCCATTTTATGGTCAGGGCATGAATTCGGGTTTTGAAGATTGTTTTTTACTGAATAGGTGGTTAGATCAAAAAAGAAGTTTTAATAATCAAGATTTAGATAATTTTTTGCATAATAGAAAAATTGATACAGAAGCTATGCAGGACTTATCTATGCATAATTTTATTGAAATGCAAGATAAAACTGCTGACAAAAGCTTTTTACTTCAAAAGAAAATCGAAGAATGGTTTTCGAATATGCATCCTCAAAAATGGATCCCTCTTTATTCAATGGTGACATTTAGTAATATAAGATACAGCGAAGCTTTGAAACTTGGAAAAGTTCAAAACAAAATCATGTTGGATATAATGAAGACTAATAATTTAACTAGCGATTATAGTTTAGAAGAATTAAAGCGCAAAAATATAGAGCAACAAATTTTAGATATTATTAATTAGTTTGTTTCAAGAATGGATTATGTTCTTTTTCAAATCCAATACTTGTGTTTTGACCGTGACCACAATAAACTTCCACAGTGTCATCTAAATTAAATAACTTTTGTTTGATACTATTAATTAAATCTTCATGATTACATAGAGGTAAGTCTGTTCGACCGATACTCATGTAAAACAATACATCTCCAGCAATAATTTTGTTATATGATTTATTAAATAGACAAATGTGTCCGGGGGCATGCCCAGGAGTAAAAATGACTTGCCATAAAGTTTCACCTAATTGGATAGAATCATTTTCGTCGATAAATTTAACATTTAATGGAGGGGGTGATAAATGTACATGATATTGTTTAGCAATGTTCACTGCATTTGTTAATAATGGTAAATCTTTTTTATGCATTTTAGGGGTTAAGTTATATTTATTCGCAATAAAATTATTTCCAAAAATATGATCTAAGTGACAGTGAGTATTTATTAGCTCCACAGGAGATAAATTATTAGATAATATATATTCAGCCAGTATATTTTCTTCAGCTTTTGTATTACAGCCGGGATCAATAATCATACATTTGTTATTATCACTTATGATATATGTATTTTCTTGAAATGAGTTGAATGTAAATTTTTTAATTATCATCTCTTTAATTATTTTAGTAAAATTCTAAACAATCTAATGTGCTTAGCGAAGATATAAAAAACCAAATAAAGTCAATAACACAATCCATTTTTCATGATGTTGTTTCATATAGAAGATGGATTCATCAGCATCCTGAATTATCTTTTCAGGAAAAAAAGACATCAGATTTTATTTGCAAAATTTTAAAGAAAAACAATATATCATATTCCTCTAATATTGCTGGTTATGGTGTAGTTGCTACTATTAAATGTAATAATCCATCAAGTCAAGTAATTGGGGTTCGGGCTGATATGGATGGACTTCCTATTCAAGAGAAAAATAATGTCACTTATAAATCAATTAATGATGGAGTCATGCATGCCTGTGGTCATGATGCACACTCTGCTATTGCTTTAGGAGTTGCTATAGTTTTGAATGAATTAAGAAATAAATTAATTGGAACCATTAAAATTATTTTTCAACCCGCAGAAGAAAAGTTGCCTGGTGGTGCTTCATTAATGATTGAAAGTGGAGTTTTGTTAAAGCCTAAAATTGATAAAATGTTGGCTTTACATGTTTTGCCAGAAATGGAGGTCGGAAATGTAGGTTTTCGCAGTGGTCAGTATATGGCTGCTTGTGATGAATTATATGTTTTAATGAAAGGTCGAGGAGGGCATGCAGCATTACCAAATAGTGTGATTAATCCAATTACTTCATCTGCAGAACTTATACTTAATATCAAACAAGAAGTTTCTAAATTAAATTTTAAGGAAAAATACATACTAGAATTTGGAGATTTTCATGCTTATGGTGCTTCCAATGTTATACCTGAAGAAGCTAAGATTTCGGGTACTTTACGAACCTTAAATATGAATTTTAGAAAACTAGCACATGATATTATTATAGATGAAGCAAAAAAAATACAACATAAGTATAAAACAATTTGTGAGCTTGAAATTAAAAAAGGATATCCTGTATTATTTAATGATGTTAATCTTACAGAAGCATGTGTGAAATGGAGTCAACAATTTCTAAATCCTGAGCTTGTTAAGCAATTGGATATTAGAATGGCTTCAGAAGATTTTTCATACTTTTCTCAGCAGGTTCCCTCTTGTTTTTTTCGCATCGGCGTCGGTAATAAGATTAAAAATATTTCCCACTCTGTTCATACACCTTATTTTGATATTGATGAAAAAAGTTTAGAAATAGGGGTTGGATTGATGAGTTATTTGACTGTTGCTAATTTGCTAGGTCTGAAAACAACTTAACTCTAACTAATCTCAGTTCAGCTTCATCGTATTCTCCCTCAAAATATTTTTCAGCATTGGATATAGAGTCATTTTCAGCTTCATTTAGAAAATAGTCGCGTATTTCTTCTTGTTGTTGATCATCTAAAATGTCATTAATATGATAGTCAATATTGATTTTGGTACCTGAATTCACAATGTTTTCAATTTCATCCAATAAAATATCAGAACTAATATTTTTTTGATCAATTATATCATCAAATTCAAGTTGTCTATCAGCACTTTGGATAATAAAAATTTTTAAATCATTCTTTTTAGGTTTTGATTTGACAACAAAATCTTGTGCTCTTTCAATATTATTTTCATCTACGTATTTTCTTATTGCAACAATAAATTCACTACCATATTTTTCAGCCTTTCCTTTGCCTACGCCAATAATATTTCGAAGTTCTTCCATGGTTGTAGGATATTGTATTGACATGTCTTCTAAGGAAGGATCCTGAAATATTATAAAAGGAGGGATATTTTTCAACTCCGAAATTTTTTTACGTATTTTTTTTAAAATATAAATAAGATTATTATCGATTGACACGTGTGAAGATGTTATTGATGGATTTGTATTTAATATTTTATCCATTATTCTGAATTCGTATGGTTCTTTTAGAAAACTTTCCCCTTCTTCGGTAATTAAAAGTGTTCCGTATGATTCAGTATTTTTGGTAATTAAATTTCCAACGATAGCTTTTCTAATTATTTGTTGTATTTCGAAGGTTTCTATTTTTTCTCCCTTATTAAAATTTTTTAGGTTGTTGATTTTACAATTATTTATATTATTTGATAAGCCGTGAAGTATTTGAGTTATTTGTTGCGAGTTAAATTTATTTGATGATTCTTGGATGGTTTCTAAAATCAATTGTAATTCTTTTTGTACATTTTTTAAATTTTTTTTGATATTGCAATTATTACATTTTTGTTTACAATGATGATCTTGGTATTCCTCTCCAAAATAGTGTAGTAATTTTTTTCTTCTACAGTCAGAACTTTCAATATAGGCCACAATTTCTTCTAATAATTGTGTACTAATTTCCTTTTCATATATGTTTTTTTTAGAATTAAAAGCTTCGAATTTTTCTACATCTAAAGGGTCATAAAATAAAATACAATTCCCTTCACCTCCATCTCTGCCGGCTCTTCCTGTTTCTTGATAGTAGTTTTCTAAACTTTTGGGTAAATTGTAGTGAATAACAAATCTAACATCTGGTTTATCAATACCCATTCCAAATGCAATAGTTGCTACCACAACATCAATATCCTCCATTAAAAAAGCATCTTGTGTTTTTCTCCGAACAGATTGTTCTAGTCCAGCATGGTAGGGTAGACTTTTAATATTATTTAGATTTAAAATCTCAGATACTTCTTCAGCCTTTTTCCGTGAAAGACAATAAATTATACCAGATTTTCCCTCATGAAGTTTAATATATTTAATTATATCTTTATCTATATTTTCCTTTGTTTGTATTTTGTAATTTAGATTAGGACGATTAAAGGATGAAATAAATAAGTTGTTATTTTCTATACCCAAATTTTTTATAATATCCTTTTTCACTTTTTCTGTTGCTGTAGCAGTTAATGCCATTATAGGTTTAGTTCCAATCTTTGCAATCGTGTTTTTAAGTTTTCTATAATCGGGTCTAAAATCATGTCCCCATTCAGAAATGCAATGAGCTTCATCTACTGCAAAAAAAGAAATTTGAAAACTTTTAAAAAAAGCAAAATTTTTTTCTTTACTAATTGTCTCTGGTGCTACGAATAATAATTTAGTTTTTCCACTGGTTACAGCATTCATAACTTGCTGTATTTCGTTTTTATTTAGTGTTGAGTTGAAAAAGTGAGCAATATCATGATTCTTAGAATAACTTCTTATTGAATCTACTTGATTTTTCATTAGGGCTATTAATGGAGATATAATTATAGCAACACCGTCTAAAATAAGCGAGGGTAATTGATAGCATAATGATTTCCCACCACCAGTTGGCATAATAATAAAGGTATTGTGGCCCTCTAAAATAGAAGTAATTGCTTTTTCCTGATTGCCTTTGAATTTTTTAAAGCCAAAAAAATCATGTAAGTTTTTATTTATGTCAATTTGAATCTTTTTCATTCCTAAGTGATATTTTGAAAAAATACCGTTAATTTTATCTACATTAATATAATTCTTTTTTTTAGATTATAACACATGAAACACGGTATTGATATCATTAAGGTTGCAAAAGAATTAATCAACGATCAATTACAAGAATTAACTAAGTTATACAATACCATTGGTAATGATTTTATTAATGTAGTAGATACAATTACAAATTGTCAGGGCAGATTAATTATTATTGGTTTAGGTAAAAGCGGCATAATTGGGAGAAAAATAGCAGCTACTTTAAATTCTACTGGAACCTTATCATCTTTTATTCACGCTAGTGATGCATTGCATGGTGATTCAGGCAATATTAATTTCAATGATATTGTCATGTTTATTTCAAATAGTGGTAATACTGATGAGTTAAGGCAATTAATTCCGCTTGTTAAAAAAATGAAAGTGCCTGTAATTGCAATGACTGGAAATATAAATTCCTTTTTAGCATGTGAAGCAGATTATGTTTTAAGAGTAAATGTTTCTAAGGAAGCATGTCCAAATAACTTAGCACCAACAACTAGCACAACAATGCAATTAGTTATGGGTGACGCAATAGCAATTAGTTTATTGAAAATTAAAAATTTTTCTAAGGAGGATTTTGCTAAATATCATCCTGCGGGATCTTTAGGTAAGAAGTTAAATATGGAAGTGTCTGATTTATGTAATCAATCAAATCCTCCCATGGTTTTAGTCGATGATAGATTGGATAAAATTATTTTTGAAATATCTTCGAAAAGACTAGGTGCTACGGCTGTATTAGATTCTAATAATATTGTGGGAATTATTACTGATGGTGATCTTCGCAGAATGCTTGAAAAGAGCTCAGAAATTAAGACAATTTCTGCATCAATATTAATGACTAAAAATCCAAAAGTAATTCAAAAAAATTCTTTATTATATGAAGCATTTAGTTTAATGAAACAACATAATATAACACAGTTGATTGTACAAGATGCAGAAAAATATGCTGGTATAATTCATTTACATGATATTTTAAAATGTAATATTTTTTAAAGATTAATATGATGGGTCAAAACAGTTCTAAGCAATCATTCATTAGCCATTTAGAAATATTAAGGTGGCATTTTTTTAGATCATTTATATCTATTTTAGTTGGTACTATAATTGTTTTTTTTAATAAATCTTTTGTTTTTGATAAAATTATTTTTGCATGTAAGGAAAATAGTTTTCCTACTTATGTTTTTTTATGTCAGGTTTCAGATAAATTATGTATAAAGGATATGCCTTTTATCTTGATGAATATTGAGATGGCTGGTCAATTCATGATGCATATTTTAGTTTCTGTTGTTGGTGGTGTTATAATATCATTTCCATATATATTATATGAACTATGGTTATTTGTTTCACCTGCAATGTATAAAAGTGAAAAAAAGACATCTGTAATTATGTTTCTTATTGCTTTTTTTCTTTTTATTTTAGGTGTGCTTTTTGGATATTATGTGATAATTCCATTTTCGATTAATTTTTTAAGTTCTTATAATATTAGTGGTGTTATAGAAAATAATATTCATTTTATTTCATTTATTAAAACATTTACAACAATTATTCTGACTACTGGACTACTTTTTCAGTTGCCACTTGTTATTTTTGGTTTAACAAAGTTTAACTTAATAACACCTAACCAGTTAGTACAATATCGAAGACACGCATTCGTTATCATATTAATTATGGCTTCTATTTTGACGCCTCCCGATGTATTTAGTCAGATTTTAATTGGATTGCCAATATTTATTTTATACGAAATTTCAATTTTTATTTCTAGAATCTCAAAACCTAAACTATGAAATTAAGAGCAAATAATTTAAAAAAAAAATATGGTGATAGATATGTGGTTAATGATGTTTCTATTGAATTAGACAATGGTGAAGTTGTTGGTTTATTAGGACCCAATGGTGCTGGAAAGACAACTACTTTTTATATGCTTGTTGGACTTGTTAAGTCTTTTGAAGGCAGTGTTCTTTTAGGCGACAACAATATTTCAAATGATCCTATGTATATAAGATCTAGAAAAGGTGTTGGTTATTTACCTCAACAGCCATCAGTTTTCACTAAGATGAATGTTGAAGATAATATTTTATCAGTCCTAGAAACCACTAAGCTGACGATTGATAAACAACATGAGGAATTAGAAGGTATTCTAATTGATTTTGGATTAGCTAGAATTCGAAAGACAAAAGCAAATTTGTTGTCCGGTGGAGAACGCAGGAGGTTAGAGATTGCTCGCGCAATTTCTAATCAACCTAAATTTATTTTATTAGATGAGCCATTTGCGGGTGTCGACCCAATTGCAATTCAAGATATTCAAAATATGATTAAGAAACTTAAAGATAGAAATATAGGAGTATTAATTACTGATCATAATGTCAGAGAAACACTTTCTATCACTGATCGATCTTATTTGCTTTACGATGGAAAAATTTTGAAGTACGGCAATACTATTGATTTAATTAATGACCCTGAAGTTAGGAGGTTGTACTTAGGAGATAATTTTAGGTTTTAATAGCTTTTATTGTAAATTCATATTGTTCTGTAATTTGATTGACTAATAGTTTCTTACAAATTTCTTTTACTGTTGCTTCTGCAGTATTTTGATTATCACTTTCAACTTGTAAAGATATATGTTTTCCAATTCTAATATTCGATATATTATTTATTCCTAATTTCGAAGTGTTATTTTCTACTGTTTTACCTTGCGGGTCTAGTAGTGCATCTTGAGGCATAATGTTTATTTGTACTGCAAATTTCATATTACTTTTCATTAAAATTATTAATTAAAGACTTATTTCTATATAAGAAATAAAATACTTTCTATATCTACTCCTTCAAATTTAAATATATATAATATAGAACAAGAAATAAAATTAAGACTAATTTTATTTTATCATTTTAATACATATTACTTTTTTACTACTAAAAAGATATTTTTTATTTCCAATTATTGGAATTAATAATAATTAAAAGTTCATTATTGTCGTAGCAACTAAATATTTTATATTTATGATATTATGATTAAAAGATTAATTTTTTCTTTTTTGTCAGCATTTTTGTTATTTATTTGTTGGCCTCCCATTAGTTCATGGACGTGTTTTGTGTTTTTTGCTTTTGTTCCTTTATTAATAGTAGAGTTAGATACTAGCAATAACAAAATAAGTCAAAAACAATTTTTCGGCTATTCGTATTTGACTTTTTTTTTATTTAATTTATTAACTACTTATTGGATTAAGCATGCTCATATTGGAGGGGCTGTATTTGCAATCTTGTGTAATGCTTTATTTATGGCATTGGTGTTTTCACTTTTTTCAATAATTAAGAACAATATTAAATCAAAAAAAACATTTTTTATTTTACCTATTTTATGGTTGGGCTTTGAGTTTTTACACTTAAATTGGGATTTAAGTTGGCCTTGGTTAACATTAGGTAATGTCTTCGCAATCCACTCTCATTGGGTACAGTGGTATTCTTACACTGGAGTGTTAGGAGGGTCATTATGGGTGTTATTGGTCAATATATCTATTATACATATTTATGAAAAAACTCATAAGAGCGGTTTTAGATTTAAATTTCTTTTGTCAACTTTCATATTATTGAGTATACCACTTCTTAGCTCAAATTATTTATACATGAAATATTTCCATTTTTTGGAACCTAACTCTAATAGTATGGACCGTATTAATCTACTTGTAGTACAACCTAATATTGATCCATATAGGGACAAGTTTTCAATTTCTCAAACAAATCAAACTAACGATATGTTAAGTCTTATTAATCCTCATGTTAATGAAAATATTGATTTTATTATTTTGCCCGAAACTTTTTTAGCTCAACCTATATGGGAACATCAGTTTTTCAATAATCTTGATATTAAAAAATTATTTGATTTAATCAATTCTTATAAAATTAAAGCAAAAAGTAGTAATGAGTCTGTTACAACTTATCCTTTAAATATATTTGTTGGAGCAACTACTTTAGCACTGTCAGAAAATAGTCCAACTTCAAAACCTTTAGGCAGTCACAAGAATCAATTTTATAAGGTCTATAACACAGCATTACACCTGCGAAAGAACTCTATTAAAGTCTATGATAAAGTATATCAAAACCAAGATTTATTAATTACCACTTATCATAAATCTAAACTAGTTCCGGGAGCTGAAAAGATGCCGTTTCAAGATTTTTTATTTCCGATTTTAGGGGATCAAATTTTGAAAATAGGTTCTGCTACATCATTAGGCAATTTTTCTTCTCAAGATTCTTTATCTGTCTTTAAGTCTGTAGCTTTTCCTAGCGACTCAATTAGTAAACATACAGAATACTCTATTGCACCTATTATTTGTTATGAATCAATATATGGGGATTATGTAAGAAGGTTTGTTCAAAAAGGTGCTCAAGCAATATTTATAATAACTAATGATGGATGGTGGAAACAAACAAGCGGATATAAACAACATAGTATGTATGCTAAATTAAGAGCTATTGAAACAAGGTGTTATATTGCACGCTCTGCTAATACAGGAATATCATCAATTATTAATCCTTTAGGAGTAATAGATCATCAAATTGATTGGGATAAAAGTGGAGTAATTAGTGCGAGTATTTTATTGAATAATAATGAAACATTTTATACAAAGCACGGGGATTTTTTAGGAAGAATTGCATCTTTTTTGTCAATTTCCATTTTCCTATTATATCTTGTAAGGAAGAAACTTAAGTTTTCTCATTAAAATATAATTATAACTATTATTTTTGTAAATACTTATAAAGTTATTATTTATGAATGAATTTGATGTTGTAATAATTGGTTCTGGACCAGGGGGATATGTGGCAGCCATTAGATGTGCACAACTGGGCATGAAAATAGCTATTATAGAGAAGTATCCTCAATTAGGTGGAACATGTTTAAATGTTGGTTGTATACCATCAAAAGCTTTATTAGAGTCTTCAGAACATTTTCATAAATCAAAGCATGAATTTAAAGAACATGGAATTAATGTTGGTGCACTGAAAATTGATTTTTCTCAAACATTAAAGAGAAAAGAAAAAATTATTTCAGAGATGCATGCAGGTTTAGATTTTTTAATGAAAAAAAATAAAATCACTGTTTTTGAAGGAACAGGGTCGTTTGTAGATAAAAATACAGTTGCAATTGTTGGTAAGCAAACTACTCAAAAGATACATGGTAAAAACATTATCATAGCAACAGGTTCAAAACCTCTCGTATTACCGTTTTTCAATTTTGATAAACAACGGATTATAACATCGACGGAGGCTCTTTCTCTTAAGGAAATTCCAAGGAAAATGATTATTATTGGTGCCGGAGTTATTGGATTAGAGTTAGGTTCTGTCTATGCTAGAATGGGTTCAGAGGTGTCAGTGGTTGATATTTCTTCTAGTGTTCTATCTTCTATGGATGCAAGTTTGGGTAGAGAATTAAAAAAAGTTCTAACTCGAGACTTAGGTTTTAAATTTTACTTATCACACAAGGTAGAAAAAGTTACAAGTAATGGCAAAAAGGTTGAATTAATTGCTTCTTCCAAATCAAATGAAAAAATTAAACTACATGGAGATTATTGTTTAATATCTATAGGAAGGAGACCTTTTACAGACTCTTTGAATTTAGATTCAATCAATGTTGAAACAAACTCTTCGGGACAAATAAAAGTCAACAAATCACTTATGACCTCACAATCTAATATATATGCAATAGGAGATGTAGTTGAGGGTACTATGTTAGCTCATAAAGCGGAAGAAGAGGGGGTGTTTGTTGCTGAATTAATTGCAGGTCAAAAACCTGAAATCCATCATCATTTAATTCCAAATGTTGTATATACTTGGCCTGAAGTTTCTTCGGTTGGTTTTACTGAAGAAGAATTGAAGAAGTTAGGTAGAGATATAAAAATTGGCACTTTCCCGTTTAAAGCTAATGGAAGAGCTAAGATTTCTATGGATAATGACGGTTTTGTGAAAATTATTGCTGACGCAGTTAATGATGAAATACTTGGTGTGCATATGATAGGTCCTCGATGTGCTGATTTAATTTCTGAAGCAGTGGTAGCTATGGAATATAAAGCAACTGCAGAAGATATAGCTAGGATTACGCATGCACATCCTACTTTTAGCGAGGTGGTAAAAGAAGCAGCACTTGCTGCCACAGAAAATCGTGCTTTACATATATAATAATTGTGTTGATTATTAGTTGTTTACTTTTTTTAGTTTGAATAAGAAAAAAAAAAAATATAAAGTTGCTGATTTAAATAATTTTAAGATTCGTTTGTTAGATTATTTACGTCATCATAAATGTTTTTGTTTTTTAGATAGTAATGATTCGTCATCAAAAAATTCTTTTAATTTTCTAGCTGCATTTAAGCCGAAAAAGCAATTGATAAAACTTGATCATCCATTTGAGGATTTGCAAAATATGATTAATTCATACCAAGACTGGCTCTTCGGATATTTAGGTTATGATTTAAAAAATATAATTGAGGATTTAACATCTAATAATTCAGACAGATTAGCATTTCCTCACATACATTTTTTTATTCCTTCAATTTTAGTCAAGGTAAAAAATCAATCTATTGAAATTATATATGATTCATCATATTCCAGTATAGAAATTGATGATTTATTTGAGCGAATATGTTCAGCAAATTATGTGCAAGATTTTAAACAAAAAATCAAAGTAAAACCCAGAGTGAGCAAAGAAGATTATATTAAAAATATCAACTTAATTAAAAAGCATTTGCAGGAGGGAGATATTTATGAGATGAATTATTGCCAAGAGTTTTACGCCGATAATGTAGATTTAGATCCATTTGCACTTTTTGAATATCTAAACCGAGTTTCAAAGGCACCATTTTCATGTTTTTACAGAGTAAATGATAATTTTTGTTTATGTGCTAGTCCAGAGCGATATTTGAAAAAAGAAGGTGATTCGATCATGTCTCAGCCAATAAAAGGAACAATTAAAAGGTTAAAAGATTTTAAATTGGATTTAGATAATAAACATAAATTAATGACTAGCGCTAAAGATATTTCAGAAAATATTATGATTGTAGATTTAGTTAGAAATGATTTGTCGAGAATTGCTGCAAAGGGAACAGTTAGTGTTACAGAACTAGCCTGCTTGTACAGTTATGAAAATGTACACCATTTAATTTCAACTATTAAATGCGATTTAGATAAAAAATATAATATAGTAGACATAATTAAAGCTACATTTCCAATGGGCTCTATGACTGGAGCACCGAAAATTAGAGCAATGGAGTTAATTGATAAATTTGAAAATACATTGAGAGGTATCTATTCTGGTGCAATTGGCTATATCAGTCCGGAGGAAGATTTTGATTTTAATGTAGTAATTCGTTCTCTTTTTTATAATAAAAAAAATAAATATTTATCTTTTATGGTTGGTGGAGCAATTACTATTGAATCAGATCCAGAATCGGAATATCAAGAGTGTCTAGTAAAGGCAAAATCAATTCTTAAAGTCTTGGGTCAATGAAAACAATTTTTAAAAGAAATTTAAATAAATGTGGTGTTAAAAAAAAATCACATATTTTATTGGCTTTAAGTGGCGGTGTTGATAGTATGGTGTTATTAAATCTTTTCATGAAAACAGGAATCAAATTTTCTATTGCACATTGTAATTTTTGTTTAAGAGGAGATGAATCTGATGGTGATGAAGAATTTATTAGATCATTAAGTGATTTATATAAGATAAAGCTATATGTTAAAAGTTTTGACACAAAGGCCTTTGTAAAAAAAAGTAAAATGTCTATTCAGATGGCCGCAAGATTGTTAAGATATGATTGGTTTCAAACACTTAAAAAAAAATATAATTTTTGTTACATTGCAACAGCCCATCATTATACAGATTCAGTAGAAACTGCCTTAATTAATCTAATTAGAGGGACTGGTATTTCGGGTTTGCATGGTATAAATAATTTACCACATATAATTCGACCTTTACTTAATTTTCAAAAGAGAGAGATACTGAGTTATGCTAAAAAATATGCAATAAATTATAGAGAGGACAGTAGTAATAAAGAAGATAAATATATTAGAAATAAAGTGCGAAATACAATTATTCCGATTATGGAGGAAATCAACCCTAATGTTTTAAATTCTATTGGTTCTACAATTATGCGATTAAAAGATGTTGAATTAATATATAAACAATTTATTTCTGAAAAAAAATCTAGTATAATTACTGAGAGCAATAATGAATATAAAATTAATATTGATTTACTTTTACATCAAACTGCTCCAAAACAAATATTATATGAAATGATTTCAGATTTTGGTTTTTACGATATTGATAGTGTTTTTAAATCATTGTCATCAAGATCTGGCAAGGAGTTTTTTAATTCGGATTTTTATATGATTAAGGATAGAAAAGATTTAATTATAACAAAGCATATTAATAATGACTCAACAGTTATTTATGAAAAATTAAAAAGTTTTAAGAAATATAAATTAAAATTTGAAATTAATACATTAAGGGATTATTGTGATGCAATAAAACATACTAATTTAAATTCAATGTACATATCTTATGAAAAACTTCGTTTCCCTTTATTAATAAGACCTTGGAAAAACGGTGATACCTTTATGCCACTAGGAATGAAAGGATTTAAAAAGGTTAGTGATTATTTTATTGATAATAAATTTTCCTTAATTAAAAAAAAGAAAGCACGTTTACTTATTTCTGATAATAAAATTGTTTGTATTATTGGTGAAAGATTAGATGAAAGATTTAAACTTGTTAAAGAATCTAAAAAGATATATATTGTTAAATCTCTATAAAAAGAATACTATGAAAAAATATATTTTTCTATTATGCACAATTTTTACATTTAATTTATTTTCTCAAATAGAAGACCCTGTTCAATGGTCTTTTTCTGTTGACAGTCTTTCTGAAGACACCAGGTATTTAGTAATTCATGCTGATATTGAAAATGGGTGGAATGTGTATTCACAACATGTTGATCCAGATGGTCCTGTGCCAACCACCTTTACGTTTGCCCCTTCTTCAAATTATCAATTAATAGAATCTGTAATGGAATCTAATACTATAACAAAATTTGATCCTGTTTTTCAGATGGAATTATCCTCATTTCAGAACAAGGCTATTTTTAAACAAAAGATTAAATTGGTAAATGATACATTATCTTTTGTAAAAGGAGAATTAGAGTTTATGGTATGTAACTCAACTATGTGTTTGCCCCCTGATTATGTAGATATGTTATTTGATTTAAAAAAAAAAACTAAGAATCACTTATTATTAAATGACAATCAAAAACACTTAGGCGTAAATAATAAATATAAAATTGCCTCCATTGATCTTGATAATCCAATTGGCGACTGCGGTGAAAAAAAATCTGAAAAATCATTGTGGGGGATTTTTTTATTAGGAATAGTCGGTGGATTTATTGCCCTTTTAACACCGTGTGTTTTTCCCATGATTCCTCTTACAGTTAGTTTTTTTACTAAAGGTTCTAGTAATAAATCAAAAGCAATATATAATGCAGGTCTATATGGTTTATTTATATTTTTGACATATAGTTTTTTAAGTTTACCTTTTCATTTAATGCCAAATATTAATCCAGAAGTTCTCAATGAAATTTCTACAAATCCATGGTTAAATATTAGTTTCTTTTTTATTTTTCTTGTGTTTGCAATTTCATTTTTCGGATATTTTGAAATTACGCTACCAAGTAGTTGGAGTAATACAGCTGGTTCAGGTCGTGATATTGGTGGTATAGTGGGAATATTTTTTATGGCTCTAACTTTAGCTATTGTTTCGTTCTCTTGCACCGGTCCAATTTTAGGATCATTGCTAGCTGGCACTTTATCTTCGGCAACTGCAGATACTGTAAGTTTTTTTGGATTTGAAACAGCTATGGTTTCTGTAAAATTAAGTCTTGCAATGGCAGGATTTGGTTTAGCACTTGGATTCCCTTTTACATTATTTGCTGCTTTCCCCACTTGGCTGAAGTCATTACCTAAATCGGGTGGATGGTTAAATACAGTTAAAGTAATTTTAGGCTTTTTAGAGATCGCCTTAGCAATTAAGTTTTTATCTAATGCTGATCTTGTAGAGCAGTGGGGCTTGATAAAAAGAGAAACATTTTTCTTTTTATGGTTTTTAACATTTATGGGTCTATTTTTATACTTAATTGGTGTGATTAAGTTTCCTCATGATAGTCAAAAAACAAATTTAGGATTTGGTCGAATTTCGTTTGCAGTTTTAACATTTTCATTTGCTATATATTTATTTCCTGGCATTATCGGAAAAAGTTGGTGGCATCATAATTTATTGAGTGGCTTTCCTCCAGCTAAGTATTACTCATACTTGAACCCAGAACATGAAATAAAAAATATTTTTAAAGATTATGAGTTAGGTCTTGAGTATGCTAAAAAATCTAACATGCCAATTATGATTGATTTTACAGGCCAAGCTTGTGTTAATTGTCGAAAGATAGAAGAAGCAATTTGGGTAGAAAAAGATGTAAAAAAAATATTAGATAATGATTATGTTGTTATATCATTATATGTTGATGAAAAAACTCTATTGCCTGAAGAATTACAGGAGACTGTTGATATTGTGACTAGAGATGGTAATGTTAAGAAAAAGAAGATAAAAACAATAGGTAATAAGTGGAGTACACTGCAGAGTTTAACTTTTGCAAACAACACACAACCTTTATATGTTTTAATGAGTCCAGATGAGGAATTGTTAGCTCATCCTATTGGTTACAGTTATGCAAAAAATGTAAATAACTATATTAATTATTTAAATTGTGGTTTGGAGTCGTTCAAATCAAAAAATAACCTGAAATAATTTGCGCTATGAAAATGCCAATATCTGAAATAATAGATCGATTTACTATTACTAGGTTAAAGTCAGAAAGAACTGACGAAGACGTTAAAAATGAACTTCATGTATATAAAGAAGAAATACTTAACTATAAAGTTAATTTAGAAGATTTTATTGAGCGAATGTACGATATTAATGGAAAGATATGGGATACAGAGGGAGACATTAGAAAAGGAACTAAATTGCCACTTGATGAAATAGGACGGTTAGCCCTTCAAGTAAGAGATTTGAATTGTATTAGAAATTCTATAAAAGCTGAAATAGTTGATATGTTTTCGGAGGGTTTTAAAGAAATAAAAGTCAATTACAAAAAAATTAATTACGGACGTAATTAATTTTCTTTAATTAGAATGTATATTCTAATTTGTATCTTTGTTTTAATTTTGAAATAATTTAAGTATGAAAAAAATAATTTTATCTATCGCTGGCTTAATGTCATTAATTCTATATGCTCAAGAAAGTTTAAATATGGATTTAGTTGGTAATTTACCATACTCACAAGGAACAAATGATATATGGGGCTATGCAGACGGTGGCAATGAATATGCTTTAGTGGGTACTGTTACGGGTTTTTCTGTTGTTGATATATCTAATCCCTCTGAGCCAACAGAGTTGTTTTTTATAGACGGTAGCAGTTCTACTTGGAGAGATGTGAAAACTTGGGGTAAATATGCTTATGTTACCACTGAAGCTGAAGATGGATTGTTGATTGTAGATTTGAGCGACTTAACGGGTCAAACATATGTATATACTGAGGAGTTCTTTACTACATCTCATAATATTTATATTGATGAAAATGGATATGCATATATTTTTGGTACTGATACAGGCAATGGAGGAGCAGTTATTTTAGATTTGACGAATGATCCAATGAATCCTGTTTTAGCTGGAATTTTTGATGATTATTATCTACATGATGGTATGGTTAGAGGCGATACACTTTGGGGCTCTGCTATTTATGCAGGTGTATTTTCTATTATAGATGTATCGGATAAATCAAATCCATCTATTATGTCCTCTTATCCAACATCTTGTCAGTTTACTCATAATGCTTGGATTTCTGATGATAATAATTATTTATTCACAACAGACGAAACAGCTGGCTGCTATGTTGGTTCCTATGATGTTTCAGATATATATGATATTCAGGAAATAGACTTAGTCCAAGAATGGACTGGTGATGGGGCTAATGGAAACCAGGAAAATGTCATTCCACATAATACCCATGTATTTGGAGATTATTTGGTGACTTCGTATTATACATCAGGAGTTACGGTAATTGACGCAAGTAATCCTTTTAATTTAATCGAAGTTGCTTACTACGACACATCTCCTATGACAGGCGGGTCTTTTGATGGTTGTTGGGGGGCTTATCCATATTTGCCCTCGGGATTAATACTAGCTACGGATCAACAAGAAGGTTTATTTATATTACACACACCATATGGTGCATATGAAGGTTTTGGTTGTACTAATGAAAATGCATCTAATTTTGATCCAGATGCCACAATTAATGATGGTACTTGTGAATTTTTAGGTTGTATGGATTTAGAAGCAGAAAATTATAACTCTTTTGCTACCATTGATGATGGTTCATGTGAGTATTTTTGTGACAATTTTGTTGTTGATTTACCGATATGTTCTGATGGTTTGATTTATATGGTAAATTATGGTCAATCAGTTTCTTTAGATTGTCAATCTCCATCTAATAACTTGGTTATTTATATGGATTTGGAAGGAAATATTGTAAATGATGGACCTATTTTTAATTCAGGACCTATTATTGAAAACACTTTTTTTTCAGTAATTAATGAAGCAGTTGTTGAAAGTTCTTCAATTAATACTGGTGAGCCCAACCATGAGGGAACTGGTAATAATGCAGATTATAGTGGTACAGTATATAATGGTGGTTTGTTATTTAATTGTTATTCTGATTTTTCATTAAATAGTGTTAAAGTTTATACAGATACCCCTGGCAACAGAACAATTGAGTTGAGAGATAGTAATGATAATTTACTTTTCGATGTTCTTGTAGATATTCCAGCTGCACCAAATAATGGTTATATAATTGATTTAGGTTGGAATATTAACCCTGGTTCTGATTATTTATTAACTACAAATACTCAAATGAATAATGATAATTTTGGAGACAATAACCCAATGCTTAAAAGAACTACTGGTGGCTTGCCAAACTTTCCATTTGCTGTAAATAACATATTAGAAATTACTGAAGGTTATTATGATAATGGAGAAGGTAATGTAGGCTCTTCAACAGATTATTATTATTATTTTTATGATTGGAATATTTCGTTTGATAGAACTTGTGCAAGTGACCCTTTATTAGTAGAAATTATTGTTGATAATAATGTTTCATTATTGGAGGATAACAAAAAGAATTTGATTGTTAGGTTTACAGACTTACTTGGTAGAGAGACAAATGGTCAAATGTTCACTGTAGAAATATTTAATGATGGGACAGTAGCTAAAAAGATTACTTTAAAATAGATCTTGATATTACAATTTTTTGAATCTCGGATGTGCCCTCATAGATTTGTGTAATTTTTGCATCTCTCATTAATCTCTCAACATGATATTCTTTTACAAAGCCATATCCTCCGTGGATTTGAACAGCTTCGGTTGTTATCCTCATTGCTTTTTCAGCACAATATAACTTAGCCATAGAACTAGTTTGTGAATAGTCTAAGTTATTATCTTTTTGCCATGCTGCTTTTATGCATAGTAATCTTCCACAATCAATCTCTGTTGCCATATCTGCTAATTTAAATGCAATTGCTTGATGTTTGAAAATTTCTTTTCCAAAGGCTTTTCTTTCCTTAGCATAATTGAGGCTTAATTCATAAGCACCAGATGCAATACCAAGAGCTTGTGCAGCAATCCCAATACGTCCTCCCTCTAATGTTTTCATGGCAAACTTAAATCCAAAGCCATCTTCACCAATTCTATTTTTTTTGGGTACTTTAACATCGGTAAACATTATAGAAGTGGTATCAGAACTTCTGATTCCAAGTTTATTTTCTCTTGGCCCGACAGTTACACCTTCTGTGTTTTTTTCAACAATAAATGCATTGATGCCTTTATGACCTTTTGAAATATCAGTTTGAGCAATAACTAAATAAATTGACGCAGTACTTCCATTGGTAATCCAATTTTTCGTACCGTTTAATATATAGTGATCGTCTTTTTCAATGGCAGTAGTTTTTTGAGATGTTGCATCTGATCCAGCTTCAGGTTCTGAAAGACAAAATGCTCCAATGATTTCTCCTTTTGCTAGTTTAGGAAGGTATTTTTCTTTTTGTGCTTCGGAACCATATTTTTCAATTCCCCAGCAAACTAGTGAATTGTTTACAGACATAATTACTGAACATGATGCATCAACTTTTGATATTTCTTCCATCGCTAAAACATAAGAAACTGTATCCATTCCACCACCACTGTATTTGGGATTTACCATCATGCCTAAAAAACCCATTTCTGCCATTTTCGCTATTTGAGATTTTGGAAATTCTTTATTTTCATCTCTTTCAATTACTCCTGGTAATAACTCATTTTTGGCAAAATTTCTTGCAGTTTCTCGAATTAACTTTTGTTCGCTGGATAGTTCAAAATTCATATTTAATCAAAATTTATCTTCTAAAATAATTCTTTTTTTTCTATTTTAACTTTATAAAAATGATAAATATAACAAACAAATTTTCGGTTATTGCTACTATGTCAGGTACTTCAATGGACGGTCTCGATATTGCTTATGTACAATATTATAGAAAAAAAGAAAAATGGCAATTTAAGCTGATACAAGCAGAAACTTTTTTTTATAGTAAGGATATAAAGATAAATTTTATTCAAGCCTATAAAAAAGAATTATCTATTAATTTTTTAGATGAAAAATTCGGGCACCTGATCTCAGATTTTATTATAAGTTTTATAAAAAAGCATGATGTATCTGTTGATTTAATCTCTTCACATGGTCACACTATTTTTCATGAGCCTATGAAGGGTTTTACCACTCAAATTGGTTCGGGAAGTATTATTTCTAAAAGATTAGGTTTGCCTGTTGTATGTAATTTTAGACAGCAAGATATTGACCTTGGAGGGCAGGGTGCACCTTTAGTGCCTATTGGAGATAGATTATTGTTTTCTGAATTTGATGCTTGTTTAAATTTAGGTGGAATTGCCAATATTTCCTACGAGAAACATTCTTCGCGTTTTGCTTTTGATATTTGTCCATGTAATATTTTATTAAATAATATTGCTAATCAACTTGGTCAAGATTTTGATATGGATGGTAAATTGGCATCAAAAGGAACTGTAGATAAAAATTTATTAAAATCTTTAAATGAAATAGATTATTATTATTCTTCACATCCAAAATCTTTAGGTATGGAATATGTTGATTCATTTTTTCTTCCCATTTTGAGTAAAGTGTCTTTAAATAAACATGATTTATTAGCTACAATATCAGAGCATATTGCTGTACAGTTATCTAAGGTTTTTTTACAATTAGACTTAAATAAAATTTTAGTTACGGGCGGTGGTGCATTCAACACTAATTTAATTGCGCGTATTGAAAAAAACTACATGAGTTCATTACTTCTTCCTTCTCGTGAAATTATATGTTTTAAAGAAGCAATTGTATTTGGTTTTTTAGGTGTGCTTAGGTCTTTGAAACAAACAAATTGTCTTTCGTCTGCAACTGGTGCAAAAAGAGATCATTCTTCAGGTGACATATACTTATTATAATGTTTAAAAAAAAATATATATATAGCATATATTATGTTTTTTAGTTATTATTTTTGATTAACTTTTTTATATGAAATCTTTATTACAAGAATACGAAAATAAATCTCCAGAAATTGTTTTTGAATGGAAAGACCCACAATCAGATGCAATTGGTTGGGTAGTAATAAATTCTTTAAGAGGGGGAGCTGCTGGAGGCGGTACAAGAATGAGAAAAGGATTGACAAAATACGAAGTTCTATCCCTTGCTAAAACAATGGAAGTTAAGTTTACTATTTGTGGTCCTGCTATTGGAGGCGCAAAATCAGGTATTAACTTTGACCCTTCGGACCCACGTAAACAGGATGTTTTATTAAGGTGGTATAAGGCTGTTGCTCCATTGTTAAAAAATTATTACGGTACAGGCGGAGATTTAAATATTGACGAAGTATCTGAAGTAATTCCTATTACTGAAGATTGTGGTGTATGGCACCCTCAGGAAGGTATTTTTTCAGGACATTATTCACCCTCATCATCTGAGAAAATAAATCGGATAGGTCAATTAAGGTATGGTGTAAAAAAAAGACTAGAAGATGAAAACTATACGCCCAGTTTATATAAAAATATTGTGGTTGCTGATATGATTACGGGATACGGAGTTGCGGAGTCAATTAAACATTATTATAAAATATGGGGAGGTGATTTTAAAAATAAAAGAGTCATTGTTCAGGGCTGGGGAAATGTAGGTTCTTCTGCTGCTTATTATCTGTCCAAGTTTGGTGCTTTGATCGTAGGTATAATTGATATTAATGGCGGACTTATAAATACAAATGGATTTTCAACTGAAGAGATTAAGAAACTTTTTTTGAATAAGGAAAATAATAAATTAATATCCCCAAATCTAATTGCTTTTGAAGAAGTAAATAAGCAAATTTGGGATCTAAAGGCTGATGTATTTATTCCATGTGCTGCTTCTAGATTATTAGAGTTAGATCAAGTTAACAGACTACTTAACTCAGGTGTTCAGCTTATTTCATCAGGTGCTAATGTTCCCTTTGCTAATAAAGAAATATTTTATGGCTCAATTGCTGAGCATGCAGATAAAAATATGAGTGTTATTCCTGACTTTATTTCAAATTGTGGAATGGCTAGAGTTTTTGCATATTTAATGTCTGAAAGAAGAGTCTTACTAACCGATAAGGATATATTTGAAGATTGTTCTAAAATAATATATAAAGCTTTGTTAGAATGTTATGAGCATAGTTCAAGTAATGTTAACATAACTTCTACAGCTCTAGAAATTGCATTAAATAAATTATTAACTAAACAAAATTCATCGTGATTACAACATTGATTATAATTTTTTTTCTCGGCTATTTGTGTATTGCTTTTGAACATCCTATTAAAATTGATAAGGCTGCAACAGCAATTGTGACAGGGGTTATTTGTTGGACTATTTTAGTTTTGTGTGCGGATTCGGGTTATTATCAAATTTCAAAAGAGTTACAATATCACTTAGTTCATATTTCTGAAATTCTATTTTTTTTACTAGGTGCTATGACAATAGTTGAATTAGTTGATTCTCATCAAGGATTTTCTATTATTACAAATAAAATAAAAACATCAGATAGAATTAAACTGTTATGGATTATATCGATTTTAAGTTTTTTCTTTTCAGCAGTGCTTGATAATCTTACAACAGCAATTGTTATGGCAGCTTTACTACCTAAGATAATTAAGGGTAAAGATGATATTTGGTTTTTTGGAGGTATGGTTATATTAGCATGTAACGCCGGAGGAGCATGGTCACCTATCGGTGATGTTACAACAATTATGTTATGGATCGGGGGCCAAGTATCGGCACTCAATATTATAACTTCAATTTTTATTCCTAGTTTAATTTGTATGTTGGCTCCATTAATTTATTTATCATTTACTCTTAAAGGAAAAATTATAAGACCAAAAAATCATAATTCTGTTGAAAATCAATTAAATCTTACAACTTCATTTGAACGAAATTTAGTTTTTTCATTAGGTGTTGCAGGTTTGTTATTTGTCCCTGTTTTTAAAACAGTTACACATCTTCCTCCTTATATGGGTATGTTACTTAGTTTAGGTGTTCTGTGGGTTGTAACTGAAGTACTACATAGGTCAAAAAATCTAGAAGAAAAATCCAACTTAACTGTAATAGGAGTATTAAAGAAAGTGGAAACACCTACGATTTTTTTCTTTCTAGGAATTCTATTAGCAGTTTCTTGTTTACAGTCAGCAGGTATTTTAAATTCCCTTGCTAATTATTTAAATAATACAATTGGCAATATTTACGTTATTAATGTAATTGTAGGTTTAATGTCGGCTATTGTAGATAATGTTCCATTAGTAGCAGCAGCTATGGGTATGTACCCTATTGATTCAGTAGGTCCCTTTGCACAGGATGGCACTTTTTGGGAATTTTTAGCATATTGCGCGGGCACAGGAGGAAGTGTTTTAATTATTGGATCTGCAGCAGGTGTAGCTGTAATGGGTATTTTAAAAATAGATTTTATGTGGTATTTAAAAAAGATATCATTTTTAGCTTTTATAGGTTATATTTATGGTGCTCTTGCCTATATCATTTTACAGTTTTTATAAATTAAATCAAATTATTATGTTTTATTATTTTAATTTTTGTCAATTAGATAGCTTATTAATTCAAGAATCTAGTGATTTAGGAATTTATACAGATGATATTTCTGTAATAGATTTGTTTTTTCAAGGTGGAGTAGCTGGTCAGGTTATCATTATATTTTTATTTCTTTTATCTTTTATAACAATTTATCTCTTTTTAGAAAGATATTTTACTATTAAAAAAGCATTACAAAAAGATGATTATTTTTTTAATTCAATTAAAGATTTTTTGTATGATGGAAAGCATTCATCTGCGATTGATTTATGCCAAAATACTGATACTCCAATAGCTAGAATTTTAGAAAAGGGCATTGTTAGAATTGACAAGTCACTTGAAGATATTTCAGTTTCAATAAATAATATAGGAAAATTAGAGTTATCTAAATTAGAAAATAATTTAGCAATATTAGGTACAATATCTGGTAGTGCCCCCATGATTGGGTTTCTAGGAACTGTAATTGGTATGGTCCTTGCATTTTATGAGATGGCAAGTTCAGGTGGGCAAATAGATATTGAAATGTTGTCAAGAGGAATTTATACTGCCATGACAACTACTATTGCTGGATTATTTGTTGGAATTATGGCCTATATAAGTTATAATTATTTAGTATCAAAAATTTCTAAAGCAGTATTTGAAATGGAATCTACTGTGATTGAGTTTTTAGATTTAATTTATGATCAAAAGAATAATTAATGTTTTTAAAATCAGAAAATAAAATCAATCCCAATTTCAGTATGTCTTCAATGACAGATATCGTATTCTTATTGCTAATATTTTTTATGTTGACATCCACTTTAGTAACAACTAATGCTCTTGACATTGTGTTGCCTTCAAGTTCTGCTCAACCCCTTAAAAAACAAACTATATCTATTTCAATTACCGAAGATTTGAGATACTTTATTAATAATGAATCCATTGAAAGAATTTTTTTAGAATCCAAAATTCAAACACATATGAAAGGAAATGATACTACAATCATTTTAAGAGCTGCACAAACTATTCCTTTAGAATATGTCGTAGAAGTTATGGATGTAGCATATCGTAATAATTTTAAGATTGTTTTAGCCACACAACCTAATTAATACTATGTTTAATTCTAGAAATAAAAGATTAGGTTTTTTTGGAACTTTGTTGTTTCATGTAGTATTTATTATTGTATGTATTTATTCTACAATGGGATCGAATTTTATTTTACCCCCTGAAGGTATTGAGGTTCAATATTTACCATACGAAAGTCTACATGAAATACAAGAAACAACTCTTGTTCAGGATAATCAATCAATAGAGAATGAATTAATTGATCAGGTGAAAAATGTCGAAAAATTAATTAAAGAAAAAGAAGATGACACTGTGCTACCTAATGATGAAGATACGGTCACTTTTCAAGACAATGAAACGAAGGAGGAGGTTTATATTAGTCTTGAGCTAGAACAGGCTCTCGATAAATTAAATCAACCTCAATCATCTCAAGAATTATTTAATGAAAATATGGAGGATACAATCATTGTGGATAATTTAGAAATTAACGAAAAGAATGACGGTTACATCTTATCGGACAATAGATTTGCTGTAGTCAAAATCAAACCCCAATATAATTGTGATGAGTCAGGAACTATTGTTGTTCGTGTTTGGGTGAATAGACAAGGAAAAACTATTAAGGCTGAGGCCGGAGTTAGAGGAACAACTGAATCTGCATCATGTCTACTAAATGAAGCAAAAATTGCTGCTCTTAGCACTACTTGGACACCCTACTATGATGCTCCTGAAATCCAAATCGGCCAAATAACGTATAATTTTTATCGAAATTGATGAATTTTAATGAGGCGATACATTGGATCTATAACCAGCTCCCATCTTATCAGGAAAAAGGTAAATCTGCATACAAGGAAGATATTGATAATGTTAAATTTTTTTTTGATAAACATAACTTCGATCTTTCACAATTTAAATCAATTCATATTGCAGGAACAAATGGTAAAGGCTCTGTTGCACACATGTTATGTTCCGTATTACAACAATCAGGATATAAAGTAGGTTTATTTACTTCTCCTCATATATTAGACTTCAGAGAAAGAATTAGGATAGATGGCATTAAAATATCAAAAGTATTTGTGGAAGATTTTATAAATAAATATAAAAGATACTTTGAAAAAATTCATATGTCATTCTTTGAAATGAATGTTGCTATGGCATTTGATTATTTTATTTCTGAAAAAGTCGATTTTGCAATTATAGAGGTGGGTCTAGGTGGACGTTTAGATGCGACAAATGTAATTTGTCCAATTTTATCTATTATTACGAATACTTCAATTGATCATACTAATTTATTAGGAAACTCCCTTGAGTCAATAACAAATGAAAAGGCTGGTATAGTCAAAAAGAACACTCCTATCTTGATAGGTGAAAAGAATTCATGTTCATATATAATTGAGAAAAATGCAAAAAAATTAAATGCACCAATATATTATTCATCTAATTATAATTATAATTCTGATTTAAAAGGAGAATATCAAAATAAAAATATTAACACCTGTATAAGTGCTGTAGATATTCTGAGACCTATTTATGATATTACAGATGTAAATATTGTAAATGGTTTACTAAATGTAGTGAAGAACACTGGACTTTTAGGACGTTGGCAAGTATTAAATAAAAAACCTAAGGTTATTTGTGACATCGCTCATAATTATAATTCAATGAAATTGGTTGTAGGTCAGCTATTAAAATTGAATAAAAAAACTTCCATTATATTAGGTCTTTCTCATGACAAGGATATTAATTCTATAATTTCCTTGTTTCCTTCGAACTTTACTTATTATTTAACTGGAAGTTATAATTCAAGAATATTAGACCCAAATAAGCTTTCAAAGTATTTTGATCGATATAATTTAACTTACGAAGTATTTGATTTTTCATTTGAGGCATATGATTATTTACTAAGTAAAACAGATGAAAATGACTTAATTTGTATTTGTGGAAGTACATTTGTTGTATCAGATTTTCTAAAATATTTAGATAAAGCATGAAAGATTTATATATTTGCATTCTCTATTGGGGCGATTAGCTCAGTTGGTTCAGAGCACCTGCCTTACAAGCAGGGGGTCACTGGTTCGAATCCAGTATCGCCCACTAAAACAATAAATCCCTTTTAAATAGAGGGATTTTTTTTTAACTAAGGACCATTAACTCAGTTGGTTTAGAGTGTTACCTTGACAGGGTAGAAGTCACTGGTTCGAATCCAGTATGGTCCACTTATTATTTAAACAAGAAAAAAATAAAAAATATTATTATGAAAAATAGATGGGTTTTGTATCTACTTATTATTATTTCCTTCTTTGCTATTAGTCAAGAGAGTAAAGTGTTGCCTAATGATGTTCAATGGGTGACTCAATCTTCAGAATATAAATCTTTATGTGAACAAATTTATTTTAATGCATGGATTTCAATAAGAAATAAAGTTGCTTCTTTAGATGAGCCAGTGATTATTATGGATTTAGATGAAACAGTTTTAGATAATTCACAATATCAGATAAATTTATTTAATAAGTCAGAAGAATATAATCCAAAAAGTTGGAATAAATGGGTTAAACGAGAAGAAGCTAAATTAGTGCCTGGATCCAAGGACTTCATTTTAAGATATAAAAAAATTAAAGATGCTAAAATTATTTTTTTAAGTAATAGAGATAACACTACTTTAATGGCTACAAAAAATAATATGAAAGATTTAGGGGTTTTTTTTAGCGATGATATTTTTTTGTTGAAGCTTGATAAAAATGATACTAAGATTAATAGAAGGGATGAGGTTTTTTTAGGAAAGAACAGAATGAAGGCACATGGAGCAAAAAAAATTATTGCTTATTTTGGTGATGCAATGGGGGATTTTCCTGAGGACAAAAATTACAAGTTTGGTGTAAATAAATTTATTTTTCCTAATCCTATGTACGGAAAATGGTAGTCAAAATATTTTTTTAGTTAATATTTAAAAACACTCATATGGAAACAAAAACAAATTTAAACACTTTACATTGTATATTTTTTATTTATCAGAGTTTTGCATTTACTACTGATGGTAGGCTTGCAAATTCAGAAAAAAAAATAATTACAAATTTCATGTTGAGATGGTCTGGGAGCCAAAAGGAAAAGCTTAATCAGGTGATTTTGGAAACTATAGCATGGGGGCGTGAAAATATAAAAACTATTCATGATCAAATAGGCGTAATGTTTTCAATGATTGAGTTTTTAAAGCAACAGCCTAATTTCAACATAGCTCAGAGAGAATATTTTTTAATGGACATCCGGAACATTGCTCGATCTGATAATTACTTTTCTCAACAACAACAAGAATGGCACGATATGATGGCGAAGGCATTAGATGTAGAAATTAGAATTTCCCCTCAAACTCATGAAGAAATTGAAAATTCATTAAATAAAGTGAAAAAGAAAAAAATAGGATTTAGGAGAAATAAATAGCTATAATAGTAAGTTTGTTATAGCTTTTTCTATTGTAGGATATTTTAGTTCAAAATTCTCATTTTGTATTTTTTTTGTATCTAAAGAAATATTGTTTAGTAATAAAACATGTTTTTTAAAAAATATAAGTTTTATAAGTAATTGAGGCATATATATCAGCATGGAATATGTATATTTTACTTTTTTAATCATATCAATAAATTGATAATGAGATATATTATCTCTGCTTGCTATATTATAGACGCCTTTTATTTTTTTATTTTTTAATGCAAAGGCAATAAAACGGACAACATCTTCAATATGAATCCAAGGTAATTTTTGTTGGCCATTTGCAAATACTACTCCAAAACCAAAATAAAAGCTCATTAATGATTTTTTTAATATTTCAGCATTTTTATCTAGTACTAAAGGAAGTCTTAGTTTTATTACATTAGATCCAAGTTTAGTAAATTGATCTGCGCAACTTTCCCAATCAACACATAGTTGTGCCATCCAGTCAGTGCCGGGTTTTTCTGTTTCATTTTTTGTCCCATTTTGGTTAAAACCATAATATCCCATGGCAGAGGCACTAATAAATGTTTTAGGATAAGTTTTTAAGTCTACAAACTTATTATAAATTAACTCGGATGTTTTGAGTCTACTATCTCGCATTAATTTTTTATTTTTTTTGTTCCAATTACTGGCAATATTATATCCTGCTAAATGGATTATATGGTCTACATTGTGTAAAGCATTTTCATCAATATATTTTTCTTCAAAATTCCAGTAAAAGGTATTTGAACTAAGATTTTTTTTATTAGAACTTAAAAAGCAAATATTATATCCAGAATGAAGTAATATTTTGCCTAAATTTTTGGCTATTAATCCACCTGCTCCAGTGATTAACACTTTTTCTTTCATCAATTAATATAGATTTTTTTACTAAATGAGGAGTTTTCATTATGTATTTGAATAGTATATATTCCTTTACTATACTGATTTAATTGGATAAGATTATTTTTTTTATTGATGTTTGATTCTATCAATTTTTTTCCAATAGTATTGTAAATTTCTAAGCTTGATGGTTGCTCTAGATTATTAATATTTAAATTATTATTTGCATCTAAAAACATCTGAAAATTGAGGTGTGTTTCTAAATTTGCAGAACTACAGTTTTCTACCACATTGAATGTAATTGTGTTAGTCAGTTCCGGACACTCATTAATAAATGTATTTAAAACATATGTGCCTTCGTTAATAAAGCTTAAATATATTTCACTGTAATTTGGATCATATGCAAATGATTCAATACACCAATCAGCATTACATAATTCAAATTCATCAAGTTCACCAATTATTCCACCGGAACCCTCCCAACTAAAGGACTCATTGGAGCTGTTAATTAGGAGTATTATATCTGTGAAGCATGCATTTTCATTATTTAACTCAATTT
>NHIO02000056.1 GCA_002171975.2 Flavobacteriales bacterium TMED191 | reverse complement strand
TATAATCAAAAAGAATATCTTGAGTCCCAAGATGTTATTTTTGAATTAATAAATGAATTACCTGGATATGAAATGTGGATAAATAATGCTTTATTCCTTTTAGCTAAAAATTATCTAGCTAACAAAGATTTATTTCAAGCCCAGCATGTTTTGATGGAGTTAAAAAAGAAAACCAATGACAATGAAATGTTAAATAAAATTGAATTATTATTAATTAATAATTTTGATAAATCTGAAAAAGATACAATTCAAGATAATAAATGAAAATCAAATACTTAAATATATTATTATTACTAACATGTCTTGTTTTTTCTCAAGATGATAAACTCAGGTTTGAAACAATTGATGTATTTAAAAATTATTCACCAATTATTGCTAATAGCATTAAAATTAATACACAGCCTATTTATAATGACACCTTACAAGAAAAAATCATACCCAATAAACCAATTCTTCCTAGAAATATTGTATTGCGAGAATCGGTTGATTTTAAAAACTCTTCTAAATACTTTGTAGATGGTTTAAGTGCTTATTTTGGAAATTATTCGTCTATTAAAATGGGTACACATAGTTTTTTTTCTACACGGTTTCACTATAATAATGGGCTTTCAGTACGTCATAATTCAGGTGTTTATCTAGAGTTATCTTCTGAAGACTATGGTTTTCAAAGTCCATATTATAAAAAAAATAACGGTGAATTTACAAGAGTTATTCAACTATACTCTAACAGGTTCTTAAAAGACAAACTTTTCAAAACAAATTTGAAAATTCAAGGTATATCTGGTTTATACTGGGGAGGTTTAAATAATATTAATGTAGAAAATATTGCTTCATACAATATTAGTAGTATTGATCTGTCAAATACTTTAGTGAGCAATTCATTAAATAGTTTTTTTAAATCTGCTAATTTTAAATTAAATGTTTTTAACAATAACTACTATAGGTCGGAATTTAGAATAATATCTAATCTTAATTTACAAACTACTAAATCATTAAAAAAGTATTCTATTTATCTTTCGGGTGAATTAATCAACTCTGATTTTGACGATATCAATCAGTTAGCTATTATTCCTGAAAATTCCAATGTTAATTGTTTTACTGTTAATGATATTAACCAAAACTCATTGTTTGATTTATTTTTTAACTCCAATTTTTTATTAAGCGGGAATAGTATTGTTGATTATAAAGCAGGAGTGAGTTTATTTTATGGTAAGCTATCAAGTAACCCTAAATCAAATTATGTAATATCTCCTAACTTGAAATTTCTAAAAAAAATAGACGAGTCAAAGATTTTAACCTTTGAATTTGATAATGAATTAAAATATCATTCTTTTAATGATTTATTTAACGTGATTCCTTTTATTAATCCTTATTCTAGGAATTTCCTTACGCAGGAATTGAAAGCTAGTTTTTCATATACGCATTTATTAACTAGGAGTTTATCAATCTACAATATTGTTAGTTATAATCATATTCAGAATAGAGCAGTACCCTTTTTGTATGATTTATATGATAATAGCATGATGAATCCTATAAATTTGTATTTAACTAATTTGGATGGTTTCGATTTTATGTCCTCTTTAGCTTGGAGTAGAGTGAAATATGATTTTTTATTGTCATTTCATCTTAATTCTTTAAAATCTAATAAATTTCAAAATATATCATTTATAGCAAACAAAATCAATTCTACTTTCACATTTAAATTTTTTAATAGTATTAATATTATTGCCGATTGCTATTACAGAGGAGATTCAGATGTGTTAAGGTTTTTGCCATCCGCTGACAATAACTATTCACATGTTATATTGCCCTCTTATGTAAGTGCTAATCTAAGTGTTAGATATATGCTTAAAAATATGATTTTTTCTTTGAATTTACGCAATTTGTTAAATGTCAGATATAATGTCTTTGATGGTTATCTTGATGATGATGGCTTTAAATTAAAATTCGGTTTTTCATATAGATTCTAATTGTTAATAATTATATATTTTTTGTAAAAAAAAACAATATATATTTAGTATATTTAAATACTAAGATATATCAAGAAATTATGGATTTAGACAATCAAAATCAAAACCAGTATTCTGCTGGTAGTATACAGGTATTAGAGGGCTTAGAAGCCGTTCGAAAAAGGCCAGCTATGTACATTGGAGATGTAGGTCAAAAGGGTTTACACCATCTAGTATATGAAGTTATAGATAATTCTATAGATGAAGCATTAGCAGGTCATTGCACTCATATTAATTGTTTTATAAATGAGAATAATTCAATTACAGTTTCAGATAACGGTAGAGGAATTCCGACCGGAATGCATGAAAAAGAAGGTCGTTCTGCGTTAGAAGTTGTAATGACTGTTCTTCACGCGGGTGGTAAATTTGATAAGGATTCTTATAAAGTTTCTGGTGGATTACATGGGGTAGGAGTGTCTTGTGTAAATGCACTTTCTTCAAATTTAAGGGTTGAAGTTCATAGAGATGGTAAAATATTTGAACAAGAATATAAAATTGGATCCCCTCAATATGATGTCCGTGAAATTGGAAAAACTGATAAAACCGGTACTTTTGTTACTTTTCAACCAGACTCATCAATTTTCGAGGACATAGTTTATAATTATGATATTTTAGTAGCTAGATTAAGAGAATTGGCATTCTTAAATAAAGGTATTCATTTGTCCATTACCGACAAAAGAAGAAAAGATGAGAAGAATGAATTTATAAAGCAAGCTTTTTACTCTGAAAGAGGATTAAAAGAATTTGTTGAATTTCTTGATGCAACAAGAGATTCTATATTGTCAAATGTTATTTATATTGATGGTGAGAAAGATGGAATTCCTGTTGAAGTAGCAATGGTGTATAATACATCTTATACTGAAAATGTTTTTTCTTATGTTAATAATATCAATACTCATGAGGGAGGTACACATCTTTCAGGATTTAAGAGAGGTCTCACCAGAACTCTTAAGAAATATGCAGACGAATCAGGTTTGTTGAAAAAAGTAAAATTTGAGATTTCTGGCGATGATTTTAGAGAAGGACTAACTGCAATTATTTCGGTAAAAGTTATGGAGCCACAGTTCGAGGGACAAACTAAAACTAAATTAGGAAATAAGGAGGTAACTACTGCTGTTTCACAATCAGTAAGTGATATGCTAAACTTTTATTTAGAGGAAAATCCTGAACAAGCAAAGCGTATTGTACAGAAAGTAATTTTAGCTGCAACAGCCAGAAATGCTGCGACTAAAGCTAGAGAGATGGTTCAGAGAAAAACTGTTATGTCATCTACTGGCTTACCTGGAAAACTTTCAGATTGTTCAGAAAAGAATCCAGAATTATGTGAAATTTTTCTTGTTGAGGGTGATTCTGCTGGTGGAACTGCCAAACAAGGAAGGGATAGAGCCTTTCAAGCTATTTTACCACTTAGAGGAAAAATACTAAATGTAGAAAAAGCGATGCCTTATAGAGTTTTTGAAAATGAGGAGATTAAAAATATGTTCACTGCTCTTGGTGTTTCTGTTGGAACTGAAGATGATGAAAGAGCATTAAACTTGGATAAATTAAGATATCATAAAATTGTTGTTATGTGTGATGCTGATGTTGATGGAAGTCATATTGCAACACTAATTTTAACTTTTTTCTTTAGATATATGAAAGAACTCGTTGAGTCGGGTTATGTGTATATTGCCACTCCTCCTTTATATCTTGTTAAAAAGGGTTCTAATCAACGGTATTGTTGGGATGATCAAGAAAGAGATCGTGTCGTTGAAGAGTTAAAAGCTGGTAAGGATGTTAAAGTAGGTATTCAACGTTATAAAGGATTGGGTGAGATGAATGCATCTCAGTTATGGGATACTACTATGAATCCAGATGATAGAACTTTACGTCAGGTAACAATTCAAAATGCTGCTGAAGCTGATAGGGTGTTTTCTATGTTGATGGGTGATGATGTTCCACCAAGAAGGGCATTTATTGAAGAAAATGCAAAATATGCTAAAATAGATGTTTAAATAAGAATGACGTTATTTTGCCATTATTATATGTCCCACTTCTTCTTTTTTCATGCCTAAATTTGTTTGGTAAACAACCTTATAACTATAAACATCTGATGGGAATAGTGCTCCATTTTCTTGTTTACCGTTCCACCCTTGACTGTAATTAATAGTTTCAAATATTTCGTTACCCCAGCGATCGAAGATAGTTAGCTTATAAGTGCTTATATCTATATTTAGTAGAGAGGGTGAAAATGTGTCATTTGTTCCATCATTATTTGGAGTAAAGATATTGGGAGTATATGCATAAAAATCTTGTAGAACTTTTATTTCCTTTGTAATTTGATCTTCACAATTATAAGCATCAATTATATTAAGGGTAGCATAGTAAATACCAGGTTCAGTGTATAAATGTGATGGATTTTGTTCATTAGAATTATTGCCATCTCCAAAATCCCAGTTCCAAGAAATTATATTATTATCAATTGACAGGTCTGTAAATAGCACAGGGTCATTAGATAATGAAAATTCATATTCATCAAGGAAAAAATCTGCTTGTGGAGCTGAATTTATAGAGATTAATTCTTGTATGTCGCAGTTTAAAGCATCAAAAGCCGTAATTAAATAGTCACCACTTTCTAGTTCATTAAAAACTCCAGTTGTATTAATTTCTATAGTTTGATTATTAGAACTTAATTCAAATAAATACTCTGGTTGTCCACCAAAAGCAGTTACGTTTATTGTTCCATTATTATTAATGCATTCTGAAGTTGATGTTTCAATAGTCATAGCTTCATTCTCCCCAATTTCAATAGATAAACTTGCTTCACATAAGTTTTGATCTGTAACAATTACAGTATAATTGCCACCTGAAATTTGATTAATATCTTCATTGTTTGAAGAGAATCCGTTGCCATTGGACCATAAATATGAGTAGTTTGGGGTTCCACCAATTACCGATATGTTTATGAAACCGTCTTGTGCATTGTCACAACTTACACCATTATTATCATCTAAATCAACTATTAATTCGGGAACATCTTCTATAGAAAAAAAGATTTCATCACCACTAACTAAACAATCATTATTGTCAATTACTGTGTAATAGTAGTTTCCGGAGTTTAAATTATCAAAAATAATTGAGTTACCAATTTGAGAAGCAAGATTCGAGTTATTATCATTTCCAATAAATGTAGAATAGGGGGGTGTTCCTCCGAAAATTTCAATTTGAATTGATCCTTCCGATCCATTAAAGCATAATACACCATTTGTAGAGTTAGTAGTATTGATTTCTTCAGGTTCAACTAATTCATACAAAATATCATTACTAGAACATTCGGTTTCAGTATCTATCATATTAACAAAGTATAAGCCTGCTGATAAAGATGAGAATGTATATGTTTGAGATGTTTCTACAGACTGTATAACAGTCATATTTTCATCATATATGATAAATATCCAGTTTCCTTCATTTGGGGCATTTACTTCAATATTTCCGTCATTTGCTTGATAACACAATATTTCACTTTCTTCGCCGCTGAATGTAAGATCTTCAAATGAAATATTTACATCATCGCCTTCGATTCCACCTTCAAAACCGCACCAGTCACCTGCATCTCCGCATAAAGACGCACCGGCAGTGTATGTTACATTCCCTCCAGGAATTACAGTAATTTCACCTCCGGTTCCGATTAAATTTCCAAACTCATCTTGCCAAATTATATCTGTTCCAGCTACTGCAGGTGCAAATTCAATATCTTCAATTATATATTCATCATTTCCGCTAGGCGTGAAACGCCATCCATCATCTTCACAAGTCCACTGATTAGGATAATTTCTTGTAATTCCATCTAAACCTGTAACAACATGAGCAATTGTTCCATCTTCATTATGTAATCCATGAATTGCAGATCCCTCGTTCCAAGTTGTACATAAAACTTTTTGAGCTATATGTGTTTCAATTACATTTGTTGTTTCATATAATTTAATTTGACTTGAGTAGCAAATGTCAGTACACGAAAACATAGGTATTCCACAGAATGAGGCGATAAAAACTCTATTAGGAGCTTCTCCTGTAGTTGCATATTGAATAGTTCCGTTACCATTAGCTCCGGGATAAATGTCTTGCCAAGGACATAAGATTGAATTATATGTTTCAGGTTCTAAATTTGTTGGGATAGCTGCATCAATTGTCCAATCTGAATAACCTCCCGCGTTAGCAGTATTAAATGATAAATAATTATTAGATGCCAGTACAACCTGATTGTATGTATTACCATAAAATACAAAGTCAAAGCCCATATTAATAACACTCCCAAAAACATCGTCAGTGTAAATATTTGAGTCAGTTAAATCAACAGCAAAAGATGTTGCTGTTAAAGTTATTTCAGTTTGCCCTTGTTGACCATCACATAGAATAACATCGTCAGAAGCAATAACTTGCGTATAAGCGTAATTAAAACTACCTATTACAATTGATAGTATTATATGAATAATATAGTTTCTCATAATCAACTTTTATTAATTTACACATAAATTAAATGGCAATAATCATACCATGTATACACAATTTACAACTATAATTGAAAATAATTTATATTTTAGCTTTTTAATAAAAAATATAATCTAAAAATATGGAAATTACAGTAGTTGGTGCTGGAGCAGTTGGAGCAAGCTGCGCCGANTATATAGCGATTAAAAACTTTGCTTCTGAAGTTGTTTTGTTAGATATAAAAGAAAACTATGCAGAAGGTAAAGCAATGGACTTAATGCAAACAGCCTCTTTAAATTATTTTGACACTAAAATTGTAGGTAGTACGAATAATTATCAATTAACCTCTAACAGTGATATTGCTGTTATTACCAGTGGAATTCCAAGAAAGCCAGGAATGACTAGAGAGGAGTTAATTGGTATTAATGCTGGAATTGTTAAAACAGTTTCAGAAAATTTAATTAAGTATTCGCCAAATGTAATTTTAATCATCGTTAGTAATCCGATGGATACGATGACTTATTTAACACATAAGATTTCAGGTTTGCCTAAAAATAGAATTATTGGTATGGGAGGCGCATTAGATAGTGCAAGATTTAAATACAGGTTAAGTGAGGCTCTAAATTGTCCTGCATCTGATGTTTCTGCCATGGTTATTGGCGGTCATAGTGATAAGGGCATGGTTCCATTAACAAGGTTGGCAACACGAAACAGTGTGAGTGTTACTGAATTCTTATCTAAAGATGTATTAGATAAAGTCAAAAGCGACACTAAAGTTGGTGGCGCAACATTAACTAAAATGTTGGGAACCTCTGCTTGGTATGCCCCTGGTGCTGCAGTTTCATCTTTAGTTCAATCTATCGCTTGTAATCAGCATAAGATGTTTCCATGTTCTGTTTTTTTAGACGGGGAATATGGTTTATACGATTTAGCAATTGGCGTACCAGTTGTGTTGGGTAAAAAAGGAGTGGAAAAAATAGTTGATATTAACTTAAATGCTGAAGAAAATGATCTATTAATTCAATCGGCAAAGTCTGTTAAAAAAACAAATGAGTTATTAAGTGAAATGAAGGTTTTTTAATTATTAACTACTATTTTTTTTGTGTAGGTTTGGTTCTCTGTTTTAATTGATACAATATAAATTCCTGATTTGATATTTGAAATTTGATAAATTTCCTTATTTGATGTTATTTTTTTATTTAATATTATTTTACCAAGAATTGAGAAAATAGTTAGAGTGCCATTATTATTTAAGGGCAATTTGATATTAAAATTACCATTGTTAGGATTTGGAAATATTTCTATCTTCTCTAAATTGGTATTTAGACTTGAAATATTAAAACTATTAGCTAAAAATAATTCTAATCCACCACTAGCATTACCTCTAATCACATCAGGTAAATTGTCGTTATTTAAGTCCTGTATTGCAATTTTTGAATGAATGGAGTTTGTGTTACTTAATAAGTCATCAGTGATTAAATTAAATTCACTTTCTAAATTTAATATAGTAGTAGATGTATTGTTGTCAACTAATTCAAGATTGTCATACAAAAAAACTTTACCTTGTTCGGTGCCAATAGCTAAGTGGAACTCATTATTAGTCTCAAATATTTGTGGAGCTGTGTATGCTGTTAAATATGTTGGGTCTGCTAAATGAATTCCTCCAAGACTTTTAACCATGATTTCATTTTGGTTTTCATCTAACTCACCGCTTGCTAGCACAGGGGTGTAATCCTCGAACTCAGGATTTGTTAGTGATCCTATATTTTGATAATAATTAATACCATTATAAACTCCGTTATCAATTCCCATACGTTCACCAATAACAAGGTCTAATAATCCATCTCTATTTAGGTCTATTAATTGTGGTGCTGCAAAGCTTCCTACATCGATATTTAATAATTCATAGTCTAAAAAGGTTGGCCATTCAGATAATATTGAACCATCATTTTTAAATAAATATAATTCTCCATTATTATCTCCAATAATCATATCAATATTTCCATCATTATTAATATCACCAAAAGTTGGATGTAATGCTTGTACGCTAGGTAAAATGCCTAAAACAGTTGATATATTAGCAAAATCATCCGTGACAAAATTAAATATAGGATTTTCAATTGTTCCAATATTTTCAAAAATAGATATACTAGAATTATAATTGCCATTGTCAAAATAGCCTTTATTAGCAATTATTAGGTCATTTAAATTGTCATTAACTGAAAATCGTACTGACGTAGGCACATAATCTCCTTTTTTAGTAACTCTAATCTCACAATTAGTATTACTATTATAATCTTTTATTGACGTTAAGACTGTTTGAATATCTGCATCGACTGTTAAATCAATTTTATCTAATATCTTAATGCTTTTGTATGCGAATGCTTTTGTACTCAACAAGAGACCCAGAAACACAATCCCCAAAAGTTTTTTCATTAATGCAATACCCTATCCCAAACTTCAATTCTTATATATTGCCAACCTTCATCATATTGAATTTCTATATTGAAATAATCATCTGGATCCAAAGTTCTACGAACTAAATCAACATATTTGTCTATTTTTTTATAAGACATTTTTCCTCTAAAAGTTTTAGCAAAAGTTTTCAAATTCTATTGAACCATATTTAATAGCTCACTACAGATATCAAGGTCACCCTTTAATGGTGTGCCACTTATATATTCACCTGGTTGCCTAAATCTTTCTTTTTTGTTTTTAGTTACAATATTTTCTGGTTTGCCACTAAAATAACTACCAGAATCGCATATTGTATCTACTTTAATATTAGTAGGTTG
>NHIO02000055.1 GCA_002171975.2 Flavobacteriales bacterium TMED191 | reverse complement strand
AGTGTTACTGAATTCTTATCTAAAGATGTATTAGATAAAGTCAAAAGCGACACTAAAGTTGGTGGCGCAACATTAACTAAAATGTTGGGAACCTCTGCTTGGTATGCCCCTGGTGCTGCAGTTTCATCTTTAGTTCAATCTATCGCTTGTAATCAGCATAAGATGTTTCCATGTTCTGTTTTTTTAGACGGGGAATATGGTTTATACGATTTAGCAATTGGCGTACCAGTTGTGTTGGGTAAAAAAGGAGTGGAAAAAATAGTTGATATTAACTTAAATGCTGAAGAAAATGATCTATTAATTCAATCGGCAAAGTCTGTTAAAAAAACAAATGAGTTATTAAGTGAAATGAAGGTTTTTTAATTATTAACTACTATTTTTTTTGTGTAGGTTTGGTTCTCTGTTTTAATTGATACAATATAAATTCCTGATTTGATATTTGAAATTTGATAAATTTCCTTATTTGATGTTATTTTTTTATTTAATATTATTTTACCAAGAATTGAGAAAATAGTTAGAGTGCCATTATTATTTAAGGGCAATTTGATATTAAAATTACCATTGTTAGGATTTGGAAATATTTCTATCTTCTCTAAATTGGTATTTAGACTTGAAATATTAAAACTATTAGCTAAAAATAATTCTAATCCACCACTAGCATTACCTCTAATCACATCAGGTAAATTGTCGTTATTTAAGTCCTGTATTGCAATTTTTGAATGAATGGAATTTGTGTTACTTAATAAGTCATCAGTGATTAAATTAAATTCACTTTCTAAATTTAATATAGTAGTAGATGTATTGTTGTCAACTAATTCAAGATTGTCATACAAAAAAACTTTACCTTGTTCGGTGCCAATAGCTAAGTGGAACTCATTATTAGTCTCAAATATTTGTGGAGCTGTGTATGCTGTTAAATATGTTGGGTCTGCTAAATGAATTCCTCCAAGACTTTTAACCATGATTTCATTTTGGTTTTCATCTAACTCACCGCTTGCTAGCACAGGGGTGTAATCCTCGAACTCAGGATTTGTTAGTGATCCTATATTTTGATAATAATTAATACCATTATAAACTCCGTTATCAATTCCCATACGTTCACCAATAACAAGGTCTAATAATCCATCTCTATTTAGGTCTATTAATTGTGGTGCTGCAAAGCTTCCTACATCGATATTTAATAATTCATAGTCTAAAAAGGTTGGCCATTCAGATAATATTGAACCATCATTTTTAAATAAATATAATTCTCCATTATTATCTCCAATAATCATATCAATATTTCCATCATTATTAATATCACCAAAAGTTGGATGTAATGCTTGTACGCTAGGTAAAATGCCTAAAACAGTTGATATATTAGCAAAATCATCCGTGACAAAATTAAATATAGGATTTTCAATTGTTCCAATATTTTCAAAAATAGATATACTAGAATTATAATTGCCATTGTCAAAATAGCCTTTATTAGCAATTATTAGGTCATTTAAATTGTCATTATTAAGGTCTTTTAAAATTGGAATAGCATTAGATCCTACATCAATCATTGTTTTAACTAAAAAGTCATTTTCAATAAAATTAAATTGAGTTTCACCATCTTCATTTACCCCTGTATTCTCATACAGTAAAATATTTTTGTGATTTTCAGAAACATTAACCCCATTTGGACTTATTATTAAATCTTTTAAGTTATCATTGTTTATGTCCAAATAAAATGCACCTGGAAATTTAGTTAAATCAATAGATTCGTTGTAATTAGGAAAATTTAAGTCTTGATCTGTAATTAATGCTTCTTCTTGAGTCCCGCTATTGTATAACATAACCATATTATCATATGTTAGATCCCCTAATAATAGTTCGAGACTTTGGTTTTTGCTTGGGTTTATATCAAATGCTAATAGTGTTGACCCAGAGTGTCGCGCAAATCTACCACCGTCATTAACCTCATTACAATTATTATCTAAATTAATGGTGACACTATTTGTACTAAAGTCTTCTTGGAATTTTCCCCAGCAATCATCGCTCCTAATTAAATTAATACTATCACTATTTCCAAACATTTGAACAGACTTATTTTCATGAAAATAAACATGATTGCCAGCTGGATTAAAAGTAAGAATATCAATATCATTATCGCCATCGATATCAACAATTGCTGGAATATCTGAACCACTAACATATAGATTGATTGGACCAAATCCTGCGTCAGATGTTAGTATTTTTGTAAAAGTAAATGACAATTCATTATTAGAGTTATTTGTGTATAGTGCAATTGAGGAGTTGAGACTTGTAAAAATATCGACTTTTAAATCTTGATTATAATCTACAAGAAGTGCCCAATCGACTAATTCTGGAAAATTATTTATGTATTCCGGTGCAAATTTGTAGGTATTTGTATTTGCATCGAATAAAAATGTACTTTTTTTATTTCCATTACGCGTACCATTTTTTCCAGACTTATCAAAAACAAACAAATCATTTACACCATTAAGGTCTAGATCAATTTTTGAAAATTGACAAAAATTTAATCCTCCTGCCCAGGGATTTTGTAATTCTTGACCATTTTTATATACGGATATATTATTGTTTTGAATGAAGTCGATTTGGCTATTACAAATCATACTTAATGTGACAAACAGGGTCATCAGTAATGTCTTTTTTTTCATCTTTTTTAGGTTAAAGATTTTTATTAAAGGTACAACAAATCTCTCATTTTATAATCAATTAAAATTCTTTAAAATTGCTTAATTATTATATGTTTCAACTAGTTATTTGAACACATTTATAATATAATTATATACAGCGACTGTTATTTTGTGTTAAAACTTAGTTTCTTTTTTTTATATTTGCGTTCACTTATAATTAAGATTATGAAAAATAGTAACGTTAGAAATTTAATTGGTTTTATTGGTATTATATTTTTTATCTCTTTTCTTTTTTCTTTGTCCTTTACTTTCGTAGTAAATAGAGAACAAAATAAAGCAGAAGAGTTTGCTAATGGTGATTTTCAATTGGAACAGTATTATTTAGACTCTATAGCAAATGAAGCTGTTTATACACCTTGGTTGTTTTTTGGTCAGAAATCCTGGACTCTTTCAGAATGTCAAGATAGTGAATTAAAATTAGGTCTAGATTTACAAGGTGGAATGAATGTTACTTTGGAGATTTCCATGAAAGACATTTTAATGGCTTTATCAGACAATAGTATTGATCCAATATTTAATCAAGCTTTACAATTAGCTTCTGAACAAGAAAAGGATAGTCAATTAGATTATTTAACGTTATTCGAAAATTCATTTAAAGAACTTAATTCAAATTCACAAATGTCTACTCGATTATCATCTCCAAGAATTTTCGGTAACAAGGACTTAAGAGATAAGATTCCTAGTGATTCTTCGGATGAGGAAGTTATGCGTGTTATAAGAACCGAAGCCGAAGGAGCTGTTGATAGAGCATTTACTGTTTTAAGAGCTAGAATTGATAAATTTGGAGTTGCATCCCCTAATATTCAAAAGGCTGAGCGTACAGGTAGAATAATTGTTGAACTTCCTGGTGTTAAAGATGTTGTAAGAGTAAAAAAATTATTACAAAGTGCAGCTGTTTTGGAATTTTGGGAAACATATGATAATACAAGATTATTTAATTTTTTTCAAGAAGTAAATTTTGCATTAAATGATAAATTTGCTGATCAAATTAAAACTGAAAGCAATGAAACAATTCAATCTGACAAAGATGATGATTTAGGTGATTTGGTATTAGATGCTGAAACAAGTGATTCAACATTGCAAAATGTTTTATTTGATGTTCTACAACCTAACGCTGCTATTGATCCAAATACTAATGGCTTGCAGATTATACCTGGTCCAGTTGTAGGTAGTTCTCTTGTTAAGGATACTTCTAAAGTTAATGAATATTTAAAATCTAGTGAATTGATGTCACTAATTCCATCAGAGTTTAGAAATATAAAATTTTTATGGGAAGCTAAGCCATTTGATGACAGCAAAGAAAGATTACGACTTATTGCAGTTAAGTCAAATCGAGAAGATAAGGCTCGTCTTTCAGGCGATGTAATTGTTGATGCTAGTCAAGACATAGATCAGTTTGGTAATCCACAAATTAATATGCGTATGAATAGAACTGGTGCTAGATTATGGCAAAAAATTACCAAAGAGAATATTGGTAATTCGATTGCTGTTGTTCTAGATGACTATGTTTATTCTTTTCCTGTTGTAAACGCAGAAATTTCAGGTGGAAGCTCCGTTATTTCAGGAGATTTTACATTGGACGAGGCTCAGGATTTGGCAAATATTCTTAAAGCAGGTAAATTACCTGCTCCTGCTAGGATAATACAATCTGAAATTGTCGGTCCTTCATTAGGTCAGGAAGCTATTGAGTCAGGTTATAAATCTTTCCTTATTGCTCTTGGTTTTATCCTGGTCTATATGATTTTTTATTACATGCATGCTGGAGTTGCATCTAATGTTGCATTATTGATAAATATGTTCTTTATTTTTGGTGCTCTTTCAGGTTTAGGAGGTGTTTTAACTCTTCCGGGTATTGCAGGTATAGTTTTAACTATTGGTATGTCTGTAGATGCTAATGTATTGATTTACGAGAGGATAAGGGAAGAGATTTCACAGGGAAAAGGATTAACTTTAGCTATCAGGGATGGCTATATGCAGGCATATAGTTCAATTATTGATGCAAATATCACTACATTGCTTACCGGTGTTGTATTGTTTTATTTTGGTTCAGGTCCTATCAAAGGATTTGCAACGACTTTAATTATCGGAATTTTAACTTCTTTATTTTGCGCAATATTCGTTACACGTATTATATTCGAATCTCGCATTAACTCTAAGCGGAAAATTAAATTTTCCAATTTTATTACCAACAATGCTTTTAAAAAGTTAAACGTATCATTTTTGTCTAATCGAAAACGTTATTATTTTTTATCTGCTTTAATCATTTCAATTGGTGTTTTTTCTTTATTTACTAAAGGTTTAAATCAAGGAGTCGATTTTCAGGGCGGAAGAACTTATATTGTAAGATTTGAAAAACCTGTAGTAACAAGTGAATTAAGAAGTAATTTAGGTGAATATTTTGTCTCTGAAAATAATTTAAAGATGTATCCAGAAGTAAAAACCTTTGGTTCAACTAATCAAGTTAAGATAACCACCAATTATTTAATTAATGATTTAGAAGCAGATGAAATTGTAGAAGAAAAATTAAACACAGGTTTATCTGCTTATGATAAATATGAAATAATGAGTTCACAACTAGTTGGTCCAACAATTGCTGATGATATTAAAAGTTCTGCATTTTGGTCAATACTCTTTTCTCTATTTTTGATATTTCTCTATATATTACTGCGTTTTAAAAGATGGCAATATAGTTTAGGAGCTGTAATTGCAGTTTTTCATGATGTACTTATATTGTTATCCATTTTTTCAATTTTTTATGGTTTATTGCCATTTTCTTTAGAAATTGATCAAGCTTTTATAGCAGCTGTATTAACTGTTATTGGATATTCATTAAATGATACAGTAGTTGTCTTTGATAGAATTAGAGAGTATATGGATGTCAAGGTGGGCGAGCCTATTGATGTTATAAATAAGGCATTAAATAGTACATTAAGTAGAACTATTAATACTTCTTTAACTACATTCTTTGTTTTGTTCGTGATTTTTCTTTTCGGTGGTGAGATAGTTAGAGGCTTTATGTTTGCTATAATGATTGGTGTTGTAGTTGGTACTTATTCCTCATTATTTATAGCTTCTCCAATAATGTTTGATACTACCAAAAATAATAATTCATAATTTGCTATTTTGAAATTATTATTATTTAGTCTAGGTTTTGGGGAAATTTTAATTATTTCATTCATTTATCTAATATTTTTTGGCTCTAAAAATCTTCCTCACTTAATGCGTGATTTTGGACGTTTTTTTAATTATTTGAGAAGGTCTATCCACGATTTATACAATGATTTTGACATAAATAATGAGAATTAAAAGAATTATTTCGTCTCTTATTAAAAAAAAGATTTATGTTAATAAAAAGTGTCTTATGTTAATAAAAATTAAACACAATAACGAATAATTATATTTTAAAATAATACATTTATGACGTTATGTCTCTTTTATGAGAAGTTTAAACCTTACTAAATTAATTAACTAATGACTCCCTTTAAATTTGAATATATTTGGTTGGATGGATATCAACCAGAAGCAAATCTTAGAAGTAAAACAAAAATTCTAAATTTTAAAGAATTTGATAAAAAAGATCTAGCTAAGTTACCTGATTGGTCTTTTGACGGCAGTTCTACTTTACAGGCAGAGGGAAGCGCTTCTGATTGTGTTTTAAAACCTGTCGCAATTTATGATGATCCAGCTAGATTAGATGCATTTCTTGTGTTATGTGAAGTCTACAATGCAGATGGTAATCCTCACATAACTAATACTCGTGCCAAAATCCCTAATGGTTATGATGATTATTGGTTTGGATTCGAACAAGAATACACATTGATGGACGGTGCACGTCCATTAGGATTTCCCGATCACGGATTCCCTAATCCCCAAGGAATGTATTATTGTTCGGTTGGCAATAAAAATGTTGCCGGTCGAGAAATTGTTGAAGCTCATCTAGATTTATGTTTAGAGGCTGGTCTGAATATTACTGGAATTAATGCTGAAGTTTTATTAGGTCAGTGGGAGTTTCAAGTTTTAGGTAAGAACCCGTATGAGGCAGGAGATGACTTGTGGGTTGCAAGATATTTACTTCATAGAGTTACTGAAGAGTTTGGAGTTGGTATTGAATTTCATCCGAAGCCGGTTCAGGGTGACTGGAATGGTTCTGGTATGCATTGTAATTTTTCAAACGAAAAAATGCGTACTCAGGGTGGAAAAGAATACATAGATGCCATATGTGTTTCTTTAGAAAAAACTCATGACAAACATATTGCTGAGTATGGTTCTGCAAATGAGCAACGTTTAACTGGTTTGCACGAAACTCAATCAATTGATAAGTTTAGTTTTGGCGTTTCAGATAGAGGAGCTTCGATTAGAATTCCAATATCTATGCCGTCCTCAAATTGGAAAGGATATTTAGAAGATAGAAGACCTGCTTCCAATGCCGATCCTTACAGGATTGTTGCGATTATGATTGATACCGTTAGCGGAACTTCTATTTAAGCATCTAATTGAAACATTTTTTTTCTTGTACGAAAATTATTGTTAAATTGCTGTATACTAAAAATTGTGTTCAAAAAAAAAAAAATGAAAAATCAATATCATATACCATTATTAATCATTCTTTTGTTTCTATCCTTTACTAGCTTTAGTCAACAGTCAGGTGACTTTGTTAAAGCTATGAAAGCGTTTGATAATTCTGAGTTTGGCAAAGCGGAGACTATTTTTAAGCGTGCTTACTCGAGATCGGATGATCGTACAGAAAAAAATAAAATTAGTTTTAAGTTAGCTCAGTGCTACTACTTTTTAGGCGATTATAAAAAAGCAGAAACTAATTTTAGAAGAACACTTAAAATGAGGCATGACAACCCTCAAGTTCATTACTATTTAGCAGAATGTTATAAGGGTATGGAGAAGTTTGATAAAGCTAAAGAGCAGTATCAGATTTTTTTAAGTCTTAAGCCTAATGACTCGAAAGGTTTGAAAGCTATGGAGTCACTTCGTTTGTCTCAAGAATGGATTATTGAAGGAAGTAAGTATAGAGTATTAAATGCTGGTAAAATTAATTCACCAGGAAACGATTTTTCACCAGTTTTAAGACCTAAAGCTAAAAAATCTGATTATGAACTTTTTTTCACGTCATCAAGAGATGATGTGCTAGGTAAAAATCAAAATCATCAAACAGGTCAACCTTTCTCTGATATTTTTATGGTTTGTAAAAAAATCCCTAAAAAAGGTGATAAAAAGAAAAGGATAACTTCAAACATTATTCCTGTAGAGTGGGATGTAGAAGGTCTCAATGATACTAAAGATGGATCTAAGCCATTAACTAACTTGATGAACGGCCTTGAAGAAGCTGTTAATTTAAAAAATTCTGAAGAAGGTGTTCTATCATTCAACCCTCGTGGTACCAAAATGCTTTTTACTAGGGCATTGTTTTCAAAAAATCAATACCAAGGTGTAAGAATTTTTTCTGCATCATTTAAAGGCGGTCAATTAGTTCCTGAGCCAGCAGTTATGGAACAAATCCCTGTTGATTCAATTGATGCGAATGGTATTACTGTCCTTATTGATGTTCATGGTCCTGCATATGGGGCAGATGATAAGACTTTATTTTTTTCAGCTGAAATGGAAGGGGGGTTTGGAGGTTCTGATATTTATGTCACAAAATATGATAGGCGAAAAAAATCTTGGGGCAAGCCAGAGAACCTAGGCGAACACATAAATAGTTCTGGTAATGAAGGCTTTGCACATTATAATCGTGAAACAAATAATTTTTATTTTTCCTCTGACGGAAGACTGGGTATGGGAGGATTAGATATATTTAAAGCAGAATATAATCCCTCATCTGATGGTTCTGCGGAAACATTATTTAAAGAGGCAGTTAATTTAAAATACCCTATGAATACTTGTTACGATGATTTTGGTATTGTATTTTTGGATGAGAAGATTGAAAATGAACAAGAATTAAAAGGTTATATTTCCTCTAACAGAGTTGGCTCCAAATGGAAAAGCAAAGGAAATGCGGATATTTATTATTTTGATAAAAAAAGAACTTTTTTCACTTTAGAAGGTCAAGTTGTTGATGTAGAAGATGGTTTGCCAATCAAAATGGCAAAAGTTGAACTAATTGGCCCTTCTTTTAGTAAAATTGTATTGACTGATAACGAAGGTAGATTTAATTTCGGTGACGAAAATTTTGAAGAAAACAATGATTATCGATTAGTTGTTAATAAAGATTGGTTTTTTCAAATTGTAGATACAACCATTACAACTCGTAACTTAATCAATGAAGATATTCAAACTATTAACGAAAAAACCCCTATACATGGAAAAATTTCTGAAAGAATAGGTCATGATGCTTTTGATATGACTCGTAGTCCAATTGAGATGAAAACTATGAGACGTCCTTTAGTTTTAAATAGCGTTTTATTTGATTTAGGTAAATCTGATCTAAGAACCGAATCAAAGGCTGAGCTAGATTCCTTAGCTTCTTTATTAAATAATGATTGGCCTAATGTTGTTGTAGAGTTAAGGTCACATACTGATTTTCGAGGAAGTGATACTCTAAATACTAGACTATCTTATGACCGTGCGTCAAGCTGTGTTGATTATTTAGTGTCAAAAGGTGTTGATTCAAGAAGGTTGATTGCAGTTGGAATGGCTGATACTGAGCCTACAATTTTGGATAATTCTAACCTAGGATTGCCTATAGGTGAATTAAATCGTGAGTATATTATTGGTTTAAAAAAGAAACGTTTGCAAGAATTAGCTCATCAAAAAAACAGAAGGACAGATTTTAAAATATTAAGTGATGACTTCAAGAGCTGGTTAAATGAAAACCCAAATAACACAAAAGAAAATGGTGCTGTTAAAGATGCCTCCATTGATAAGGATGGTAAGATTGTTCCAATGAAAAAATCTACTGGCAATTTTATTCAACAACTTAATTAAAAATCGAGTTTAGTGTTAATTAGATTTGTAATAAAAAAAAGAGTATCCGTCGAGATGCTCTTTTTGTTTAGAATAATTTATGGAAAAGTATTTAGAGAGAGGTGTTTCAGCTAATAAAGAGGATGTACATAATGCAATTAAAAACCTTGATAAAGGTTTATATCCTCAAGCATTTTGCAAGTTAATTCCTGATAATTTATCTGGTGATGATAATTATGTTTTGGCTATGCATGCTGATGGGGCCGGCACAAAATCTTCTTTAGCTTATATTTATTGGAAAAAAACAAATGATTTTTCAGTTTGGAAGGGTATTGCCCAGGACTCATTGGTTATGAATATTGATGACTTACTTTGTGTTGGAGCAATAGATAACTTTATTTTTTCATCTACGATCGGAAGAAATAAGCATAATATTTCTGGGGATGTTATTTCTAGTATTATTAATTCTACAGATGAATTGTTAAACATGTATGGAGAGTGGGGGATTAAAATTTCCTCTGCTGGTGGTGAAACTGCTGATGTGGGTGATCTTGTTAGAACATTGATTCTTGATAATACAATTGTCACAAGAATCCATAAAAATGATATTATTGACAATGCAAATATTCATGAGGGGAATGTAATTGTTGGACTTTCGTCATCGGGGCAAACAAGTTATGAATCAGAGTATAATTCTGGGATTGGTAGTAATGGTTTGACTTCTGCTCGACATGATATTTTTAATAAAGATCTTGCTTTAAACTTTCCTGAGAGTTTTGATTCTGCAATTGATCAAAGTTTGGTTTATAGTGGTACAAAATCTTTATTTGACAAATTGGATAATATATCTTTAGGTAAGTTGGTTCTTTCTCCAACTCGAACATACGCTCCGGTTATTAAGGAAGTATTTAGTTTGTATAAAAAAAATATTCATGGTATGATTCATTGTACTGGAGGAGGACAAACAAAAATTTTACATTTCATTAATGATCTTCATATTTATAAAAATAATATGTTTACCCCGCCTCCCTTATTTAATTTGATTAAAAATGAATCTGGTTCATCATGGAGTGAAATGTACAAAGTTTTTAATATGGGACACAGAATGGAGCTATATGTTGATAAAAGTTCTGCAAAGGATATTATTAAGATTGCAAACTCATTTAATTTAGAGGCAAAAGTTATTGGATACGTAGAGCGTGCAGTTGGTAAGAAATTAACTATTGAATCTCCAGGTGGAACATTAGTTTATTAAGTTATGATAGACAAATTAAATGCAATAAAAGATCGATTTATTGAGGTTTCCGAGTTAATTGTTCAGCCGGAAATTATATCGGATATGCAAAACTACATAAAACTAAGTAAGGAGTATAAGGATCTTGAACCAATTGTTGAAAAAATTAACCAGTATATAAAAATTATTGACAATATAAGTGAAGCAAAAGATATTTTAAAAAATGAAGAGGATTTGGAACTCAAGGATTTAGCAAAGGCTGATTTAGATGAGTCTTTAGATTTAAAGGGTATTTTAGAAGAAGATGTTAAATTATTATTAATACCAAAAGATCCAGACGATTCTAAAAATGCTGTAGTTGAAATTAGAGCAGGTGCTGGTGGAGATGAAGCTAGTATCTTTGCTGGAGATTTGTTTAGGATGTATACTAAATTTATTGACTCTAAGAAATGGAAGCAAGAATTAATGGATGTTAGTGAAGGTGTTTCTGGAGGTTTTAAGGAAATTGTATTTAGTGTTAGTGGCGCAGATGTTTATGGTATATTAAAATATGAGTCAGGTGTTCATAGAGTACAAAGAGTCCCTCAAACTGAAACGCAGGGAAGAGTTCATACTTCAGCAGCTTCAGTAGTAGTTCTCCCAGAAGTTGAAGATTTTGATATTGAATTAAAAGAGAATGATATTAAGAAGGAAACATATTGTTCCTCAGGTCCTGGAGGTCAGTCAGTAAATACTACATATTCAGCCGTACGTTTAACACATGTTCCAACTGGGGTAGTTGCTCAATGTCAAGATCAAAAATCTCAAATAAAGAATTACGCTAAGGCATTGAAAGTTTTAAGATCTAGAATTTACGAAATAGAATTAAAAAAACGAACTGAAGAGATTGCAGGCCAGAGAAAGACCATGGTTAAAACAGGAGATCGTTCAGATAAAATACGTACATATAATTATCCGCAAGGTCGTGTTACAGATCATCGCATTAACCTTACACTTTATTCTCTTACAGAAGTAATTAATGGTGATATTAGTAAATTGATTGAAGAGTTAAAAATTGCAGAAAATGCAGAAAGACTAAAAGCTGGTTAAATGAATTTAAAAAAAATAATTAGTAATATTTGTAGCAAAAAATCCTTTTTATGTGTTGGTTTAGACCCTGTTTTAGATCTAATGCCAAAACATTTGCTAAAGGAAGATGATCCTGTTTTTCAGTTTAATAAACATATTATTGATGCAACAAAGGATTTGTGTGTTGCATACAAACCTAATTTAGCTTTTTATGAAAAACTTGGTCCATTGGGAATTAAAAGTTTAAGAAAAACAATTGATTACATTCCTGAAGATCATTTTGTAATTGCTGATGCAAAAAGATCGGACATTTTTAATTCCGCTAAAATGTATGCTGATACTTTTTATGATTATTTTGGTTGTGATGCTGTTACTGTTTCTCCTTACATGGGAGTTGATGGTGTAAAACCTTTTTTAAGAAAAAATAAATGGGTTATTTTGTTAATTGCAACTTCTAATGATAGTGCCTTTGAAGTGCAAAATACAATTACACAATCAGGTGATCCTTTTTATTTAGATTTGGTTAATAAGTCATTGAAATGGTCTGACTATAATAATACTATGTTTGTTGTTGGTGCTACACGTCAATTAGAATTGTCACTTGTACGAAAGAAGGCACCTAACCATTTCTTTTTAGTCCCTGGTGTCGGCGCTCAAGGTGGTGATTTAAAAACTGTATGTAATAATGCTATGAATGACACATGTGGTGTGTTAATTAATATGTCAAGATCTATAATATACGCAGATAAAAGTAAAGATTTTTATAAGTATTCTAGGGAAATTTGTTTAAATACTCAAATTCAAATGGAAGGTATTTTAAAAAGAAAAAAAATAATTTAATTTGGTGTCTTATAAAATTTTAATTACTGGTGCAAATGGTTTAGTAGGAAAAGCATTAAGATCATGTTTGTTGAAATATAACTATAATGTCATTGCATCTGGTTTGGGTAATGATCGTTTTAGTATATTAGGTGGTGTATATGAGGAGCTTGATACTACCTCTTTAGATAGCTGTGAAATAATAATTAATAGATATAGACCTGATGTTATTATTAATGCCGCTGCTTTAACAAATGTTGATGAATGTGAAAAGAGTAAAAAATCTTGTATTAGAATAAACACAAACAGTGTTTTAAATTTTATTCCTCTTGTTGAAAAATATGGTATTCATTTTATTCAACTTTCTTCTGATTTTGTTTTTAGTGGTAAAAAGGGAGGTTATAATGAAACGGATGTTTGTGCTCCGGTAAATTACTATGGTTCTTCCAAGTTAGAAACAGAAATATTATTATTAAAAAAGTTATCTAATTTTACAGTTTTAAGAACTTCATTAGTATACTCGGGAGATAATTCTAGATCTAATTTCTTATATTGGGTGAAATCAAGTTTGGAAAAAAAAATAGAATTACAAATAGTTAATGATCAATTTAGAACACCTACTTTTGTAGTTGATTTAGAACAGGCAATATTAAAAGTAATTAATATGAAAAAATATGGAATTTATCATATATCAAATGGTGAGCGTCTTTCTGTTTATCAGATTGTTTGTACTATTGCAAAGCATTATAATTATAATATGAACTTAATTAATAAAACTAATTCAAAAGAATTAAGTCAAATAGCTAAAAGGCCCAAAGATTCCAGTTTATTGATTGACAAAGCAATCAATGACATAGATTTTAAGCCTACAGGTTTGTTACAATCTTTAAAATTATTATCATGAAATATTTTTTTAAATATATTATTATTCTAACAATCGGTTTTTTTATTTCTAGTAATTTACTAGCAAAATCTAATTTATCAGTTGAATCAATTAAAGAGACAATAACTAAGGAATATTCTTATACTGCCATTAAGGGTTTAGATATGAATATAGGGCCCTCAGATTTTATTGTTTTTCATAAGGATGGGGCATTTGAATATAAGGTTAGCAATATAATAGCTTCTGGCACATGGTTAATTAAAGAAATTCCTGGTTTTAATCCTGTCATACATTTAAATTATTCATTTCCTAACGATACATTAAGGGTTTTTGAAGTTAATCATATTACTAATAATAAGTTAGTTTTAATTGAGGACAATAAAGTATTTGAATTNTCTCATGGTTTTTCAAATAAAATAAATTTATTTTCTAATAATATAAATAATACATTTGAACCTGTTGTACAAGTAATTGGCAGTGTAATTTTCTTTGATATAACAAAGGTCATCGGTTTAGATAAAAATATTCCTTTCATTGTTATTTGGTTGGTTTTTGGTGCTATTTTCTTTACTCTTAAAATGCGTTTTATAAACTTTAAAGGTTTTAAACTTGCCATATCATTAGTTAAAGGAGATTATGATGACCCTAATAATAAAGGGGAGGTTTCCCATTTTCAGGCTCTAACAACTGCTTTGTCTGGCACAGTTGGTCTCGGTAATATTGCTGGTGTAGCTATTGCTATCAGTTTAGGTGGTGCTGGTGCTACTTTTTGGATGATTGTAGCTGGTCTTTTAGGTATGTCTTCAAAATTTGTTGAGTGTACTTTAGGAGTTAAATATAGGCATATAAGTTCTGATGGGGTAGTTTATGGAGGGCCTATGTATTATCTGAGAGATGGGTTGGCAAAAAGAAACTTAAAACTTACAGGTAAGTTTTTAGCAGTATTATTTGCAATACTGTGTGTTGGAGGTTCTATAGGTGGTGGAAATATGTTTCAAGCTAATCAAGCATTTTCAGCGATTAAGGGGATTTTTCCAAGTTTATCTAATCTTGGACCAATTTTTGGAATGGTATTTGCCTTTCTTGTGGGATTTGTTATTATTGGTGGTATAAAAAGTATTGCAAAGGTAACTGAAAAAATAGTTCCTTTTATGGCAGTTGTATATGTCGGTGCATCAACAATTATTATTTTAATGCATTTTTCAGATATTGGTTTTGTTATATCTGAAATCATCAGTGGTGCATTTACTCCAGAAGCCGGTTTAGGTGGAGTTGTAGGGGTTTTAATTACTGGTTTTAAAAGAGCTGCCTTTTCAAACGAAGCAGGCGTTGGTTCAGCTTCAATTGCTCATTCTGCAGCTAAAACAAAAGAACCTGTATCTGAGGGAATGGTTGCTTTATTAGAACCATTTATTGATACGGTAGTAATTTGTACAATGACGGCTTTTGTAATTATTATAACAGGTAATTATGAAAATGTTGATGGTTTAGGAGGTTCGGAATTAACGTCTCAAGCATTTGGGAGCGTGATATCTTGGTTTCCTTATTTATTAACACTTGCAATTCTTTTATTTGCATTTTCCACAATGATTTCATGGTCTTATTATGGGCTAAAATCTTGGACCTTTTTATTTGGTACTAGTAAGATATCAGAATTAAGTTATAAAATTATGTTTATGGTATTTGTAGTGATTGGATCCTCAGTAAGTTTAGGCGCTGTAGTAGATTTTTCTGATATGATGATTTTAGCAATGGCATTCCCCAACATAATTGGAATGTTAATTATGTCAAATGAAGTCAAATTAGATTTACGTAATTATATGCAAAAAATTAAAAATGGTACTATAAAAAAATTTAAATAACAATGGACTTTAATTACTCTGAAAACCAAAAGCTTATTAGCCAAACAATTACCGATTTTTGTAAAAGAGAGATCTATCCAAATATGATGAAGTGGGATGAGGATCAATATTTTCCAATTCATGTATTTAAACAACTTGGTGAATTAGGTATGTTAGGTGTGCTTGTTCCCACTAAGTATGGTGGAAGTGGGTTAGGATATAACGAATATGTTACTATAATTTCAGAAATAGCAAAAGTTTGTGGTTCTATCTCACTATCTGTTGCTGCTCATAATTCATTATGCGTTGGTCATATTTTAAAATTTGGAAATGAGAAACAAAAAATGAAATGGTTGCCAAAATTATCTTCTGGAGAATATTTGGGTGCATGGGCATTAACTGAAACTGGAACTGGTTCAGATGCAATGAGAATGGATACTACAGCAGTTAAGAAAGGTGATAAGTGGATTATAAATGGTACTAAGAATTGGATTACACATGGTATAAGTTCGGATATTATTGTTACTATGACAAGGACTGGAGAAAAAGGTGATTCTAGAGGAATATCTGTATTTGTTGTGGACAGAAAAAACCCTGGTGTTAAATATGGGAAAAAAGAAAATAAATTAGGTATGCGAGCATCTGAGACATCTGAAGTTATATTTGACAACTGTGAGGTTAATGATTTTAATCTAATTGGCAAAGAGGGAGAGGGGTTTATTCAGGCTATGAAGGTTTTAGATGGAGGGCGTATTTCTATTGCTGCATTATCCCTGGGGATTTCTAAAGGTGCTTATTTAGCTAGTTTACATTATTCAAAAGAAAGAAAACAGTTTGGTAAATCAATATCTAATTTCCAGGCCATATCATTTAAGTTAGCTGACATGTATTTGGAAATTGAAGCTAGTGAAATGTTAATTTATCAGGCTTGTCAGTTAATTATGAACAATAAGTCAGTTACCAAGGAGAGCGCCATGGCAAAGTATTATAGTTCAGAAGCGTGCGTTAAAATTTCTAATGAAGCTGTTCAGATTTTTGGAGGTTATGGTTATACAAAGGATTTTCCAGTTGAAAAGTTTTATAGAGATTCTAAACTATGTACTATTGGAGAAGGTACATCAGAAATTCAAAAATTAGTTATTTCTAAGCACTTAATTTGATATTCATTAAAAAAGTACTAAATTCGCATCTTTAAATATTTTTATTAATGATAATTATACCTGTAAAAGAAGGCGAGTCTATTGACAGAGCTCTTAAAAGATTTAAAAGAAAATTTGACAAAGTTGGTACGTTGCGTGAAATTCGTGGTAGAAAGACTTTTGTTAAAAAGTCTACTCAAAGAAGAGAAGAGTTACTAAAAGCAAAGTATTCTCAAGCTTTTGTTNATTCTCAAGAAAAATAAAGATACTTCGCTTTTTAAGAACCAAATTTTCATTAATCCTTGATTAGTTTTCTTAATTTTCAATTTTACTTTTGTTATGTTACTTGTAAAATTTAGAAATTACCTTGAGAATGAACGTAATTACTCAGTACACACCATTACTGCGTACGAAAATGATATTTCATCTTTTTATAAATTTCTTGATCTTAATGTCGAAAGTCCTTCGTTAGTAACTGTTAAGCAAATTAGATCATGGTTAGTAGAATTAAAACAGCAGGAAATATTAGCAAAAACAATTAATAGAAAATTAAGTGCACTTAAAACTTATTTTAAATTTTGTCAACGAGAAAAACTAGTGCTTTATAACCCTGTTTTAATGATAAAATCATTAAAAGAAGATAAGAAATTGCCTATTGTTATGTCACAATTATCTCTTAAAAAATTATTTGATTCTGATAATATTTTTTCAAATGATTTTAAAGGTACACGTGATAGGTTGATGTTGGAATTATTTTATCAAACCGGCATTAGATTGTCAGAGTTGATTAATATTAAAATCAATGATTTTAATATTAATGAAAAAAATGTAAAAATATTAGGAAAAAGAAACAAGCAACGACTGATTCCTTTGGTAAATTCTATTATTTTTTTATTCAAGGAGTATAATGAATTTAGGAGTCAGTTAAACATGTCTAGTTCATTTTTATTTTTAACTGAAAAGGGTAAGAAAACATATCCTAAACTGATTTATAGAGTTGTAAATCATTATTTATCTTTGGTTAGTAGTGTTAGTAAAACAAGTCCCCACGTATTAAGACATGCATTTGCAACTCATTTGTTGAATAATGGAGCTGATTTAAATGCTATAAAAGAGTTGTTGGGTCATTCTTCCTTATTATCAACACAAGTTTATACACATATTTCAAGTGATAAAATCAAAAATGTATACAAAAATTCACATCCAAGAGGTTAGTTGTGGTAGAAAAATGAAAAAAAAAGGGATTTATTCTTTGTAAAAGAAAAATGTTTTAATAAATTTGCACTCCCTTAATAGTATAGGTTTGTTTTTTTATCTGTTATTTAGGGTTGTTTTTTGAAATTTTGAATTGTGGATGTGTAGTTGGGTTTTTTGATGTTATTGAAGTCCGTGTTGATATTTTGCCGATGTAGCTCAGCTGGCTAGAGCAGCTGATTTGTAATCAGCAGGTCGTGGGTTCGAGTCCCTCCATCGGCTCGATTCAATTAAGGTTGAAATAGGGGGAATACTCAAGCGGTCAACGAGGGCAGACTGTAAATCTGCTGGCTTAGCCTTCAGAGGTTCGAATCCTCTTTCCCCCACAATTTGGGATTAACTATTTTGCGGGAGTAGCTCAGTTGGTAGAGCATCAGCCTTCCAAGCTGAGGGTCGCGGGTTCGAGTCTCGTCTTCCGCTCTATTTTTGCATTTTTTATAAAAAATGCAAAAAAATAATTATTAAATACTTGGTTTTAGTAATTAAGTATTAGATAGTATAAGTGAATAATAATAATAATAATAATAATATAATTTAATAATAATTTTAAAATTTAAAAGTCATGGCAAAAGAAAATTTTCAACGTAGTAAGCCGCATCTTAATATAGGTACTATTGGTCACGTAGATCATGGTAAGACTACATTAACTGCTGCTATTACAAAAGTTCTTTCAAAAAAAGGTTTTGCAGAAGTTAGAGATTTTGATGCAATTGATAATGCACCTGAAGAGAAAGAAAGAGGTATAACTATTAACACTTCTCATGTTGAGTATGAAACTGAGAATAGACACTATGCACACGTGGATTGTCCTGGTCACGCTGACTATGTAAAAAATATGGTAACTGGTGCTGCTCAAATGGATGGTGCAATTATGGTAGTTGCTGCTACTGATGGACCAATGCCTCAGACTAGAGAGCATATACTATTAGCTAGACAAGTAGGGGTTCCTAGAATGGTTGTATTCATGAATAAAGCTGACATGGTTGATGATGCTGAACTTTTAGAGTTAGTAGAGATGGAAGTAAGAGAATTATTAGGTTTTTATGAATTTGATGGAGATAATACTCCTATAATAACAGGTTCTGCTTTAGGTGGTTTAAACGGAGAAGCACAATGGGAGGAAAAAATTATGGAATTAATGGCAGGGGTTGATACTTGGATTGAAATGCCAAAAAGGGATGTTGATTTAGATTTCTTAATGCCAATAGAGGATGTGTTCACTATTACTGGTAGAGGTACTGTTGCTACAGGCCGTATAGAATCTGGAGTTGTAAATACTAGTGATGCTGTTGATATTATTGGTATGGGAGCAGAAAAACTATCTTCTACTGTTACGGGAATTGAAATGTTTAGAAAAATTCTTGATAGAGGTGAAGCGGGTGATAATGCTGGTATTCTTTTAAGAGGAATTGAAAAAACTGATATTAAAAGAGGAATGGTAATTGCTAAACCAGGATCAGTTACACCTCACAAGAAGTTTAAAGCGGAAGTTTATGTTCTTAAAAAAGAGGAAGGAGGTAGACACACACCTTTCCATAATAAATATCGACCGCAATTCTATATTAGAACAACTGATGTTACAGGTGAAATTACTCTTCCTGAAGGAACAGAAATGTGTATGCCAGGAGATAATTTATCAATAACTGTTGATTTGATTAATACAGTAGCTATTAGTAAAGGAGTTCGTTTTGCTATAAGAGAAGGTGGTAGAACTGTTGGTGCTGGTCAAGTTACAGAAATAATAGAGTAGTAATAGAGGAAAAGAATTCCTATCATTTACGGGTATGGTGTAATGGTAGCATAGCGGTCTCCAAAACCGTTGATGGGAGTTCGACTCTCTCTACCCGTGCTTAATAGGTATTATATTA
>NHIO02000054.1 GCA_002171975.2 Flavobacteriales bacterium TMED191 | reverse complement strand
GTATGGTTTGGTAAATAATTGTATGGTTGGTATTGGCCGCAGTACATTTAATAAATCTTATGATGGCTATTTGAAATATGTTTTATTAAAACAATCAAAGGGAATAAAAAATCAACCGTTTTCTCTAGTTTACTTATCTAGTTTTAATTTAAACACTCTTAGAAAAAGTCAATCAGATTATCCTTTTTTAGGAAGGCTTTCTTATGCTAATCAACTTATGATAGCTTCTAAAATAAGTAGCCAATTTTCTATTCAAGTGATGCCTACTATAATTCATTGGAATATGGTTGAGAATAATAATCAACAAAATAATATTTTTATTTTAGGTACTGGTTTCAGATATTTAATTACAAAAAGTGTATCCATTAATTCTGAGTATTTTTACAGATTCTTACATAATTCATCAGATTATTATAATTCTTTTTCTATTGGATTAGATATTGAAACTGGAGGTCATGTTTTTCAATTACATATCACAAATTCTATGGGCATGGATGAGGCTTCTTTTATGACAAGGACATATAATTCGTGGTCTAGTGGAGGTATCCACTTTGGTTTTAATATTAGTCGAGAATTTAATTTATAACTATGAGAATTTTAATTTTTTTACTTTTATCTACCCATTGTTTTTCTCAGAAAACATTTGTTACTAATTCTGATGTTTCCTTTTTTTCTGCTGCGCCCTTGGAAGATATCGCTGCTCTTTCAAATAAATTAGAAGGAGTTGTTGATTTAGAGACTGGTAACTTTTTTTTCCGTATTCCCATTAATACATTTATTTTTCCTTCTTCTTTAATGCAGAAACATTTTAATGAAAAGTATATGGAGTCTGAAAAGTATTCACTCTCTTTTTTTAAAGGCAATTTTAGCGAAAAAATTAATATACTTGAAGATCAACAAACAACAATTATTGCTCAAGGTATTTTAAATATTCATGGTGTAGATAGAGATGTTTCTATTAAAACTGATTTAAATATTCAAAATCAATTACTAGAATTTAAATCTACATTTGATGTTTATTTAAAAGATTTTAAAATTAAAGTTCCAAAAATTGTTAGAATGAATATAGCTGATACAATTCAGGTTAGTGTGTCCGGACTTTTAAAAGAAAGAAGCGAATAAATTAGTTTTTAATTATTATAACTTTTTGTTTTCCTTTTAATGTCTCTATTGAGACAAAATATAATCCTGATTTAATTTTTTCTAAATTTAATTCGAAATTATTGACAATTTTGTTTAGCTCAATGCTATTAATAATTTGTTCACCTACTATATTAAAAACATCTATTTTATANACAAAAGTATTATTAAATAATAATTTAAATATGCCTTTTGATGGATTTGGGAATACATAGANTTGGTTATTNTNGTTTTCAGAAACCAAGGCANTATTTTCATCTTGAACAATTATATTGTCNATAAAAATATTATTTCCTCTAGAGTTTGTAGTAACAAATTTCAACATTATGTTTTGATCTAAATAATTGCTCAAAGGAATTATTTCTTCTTNCCATTGAGTATCNTTNGATGGTATAAAATTTGCGATATTTTCGTCATATGTNGAAAGATCTTCACCNCCTAAAGAAAATAATGTATCATTAAATGTTTGACCACAATTAGTAGATAATAGCANCTGNAGTGTNTCTTGCCATAATGTNCTAGAAGAGTATTTTTGATATGCAAATTTAAANGATAGCTGAGGTGATGANGAATTTAATNAAATATTTGGACTTATTAATTCGTCTTTTTGTTCAGCTCTTGGATCGTATCCAAATAAGTTAACATATGCAGAAATATTATTTANATTNAAACCTGCAGTAGTTATTGTNTCCCATGTTCTCGAGTAGTCTTCATTTTCTATNTGCCATAATTCATTTGATATTCCATTTTGGAAATTTTCTATAAATGGCATTGTAATAGTAGGTTTAGATTTAAATCTNACCATTTTTCTGTTGTTATGATANTCAGATTCTNATAAAGNATCTAGACTTTCTATTCTAAAACNAAACTCATTATCCCCAAAATAATTATTAATGATATTTTCAAATTCAAATTCAGTAGTTTCATTAGGATTTANGTTAGCTTGAATTATTAGCGAATCCTCTTCTGTNTTTAAAAGAGAATAATTTTTATAAAAGACAATTAGACTGTCAATAAAATAATTGGTATTATTTATTATATGTAAAATAGGATTAAAGTTTNCTTCACAATTAATTTCATTTGGTATATTGGTAATTTTCTCTAATACTAAATCATTACTAATATAATTTGGGGGCAAGGGGTCATAGTTATTGGCAAGAAAATTAAANGCAGCATATGCATCAATAATACCCATCCCGAATGTATTGTCTTCACCAATCTCACCTAGATCACTAGCAGTATTATATAGAGCAAGAAGTATTTCTTGCCCTGTTAAAAATGGGAATGCTTCTTTCAACAATAGAACAGCCCCTGATACATGAGGTGAAGCCATGGACGTACCTGAAATACTATTAAATCCATCTTGTCCCCAAGCAGATCGTATGTTTTGACCAGGTGCAACCACTTCGGGATAAATAGCTAGTGAACCTTCTCCCGGGCATTGTGTAGGGCCTCTACAAGAAAATGAACTTATTTGGTAATCGTCATTATTTGCGTTAATACTACCAACGCAAAAGGTGTTTACCAAATTTGAGTTAATTCTCTGTGGTGATCTAACACCAGTGTTATTGGGACCGTTGTTCCCTGCTGAAAAAATATTTGCAATCCCGCTAACCTCAATAACATTCATTAATTGAACTGCATATCCGGAACATTGAAATGTATCTATCTCATTATACCATCTCCATGAATTGTTAATAACATCAGGAACATCATAATCAGTACTTGTATTGCCATCAGGATTTAATGCCCATTCAAATGATGTAATCATATCCTCTATAGGAGGAAGAGTAGCAACCGTTGATGTGACAAAGTCATTAGCAATCCAATAGGAGTTGAATGCAATACCAATTGTGTCATTTGTTTGAGATACTAATCCAGCCATAGTACCTAATGTATGAGTTCCATGATCGCTAACATGTCCATTAGGTGTTTGACTAAAATAACCATCCCAACATTGATTCATTGGATAAAAATTTCCAAAAAATCTATCTGAGAAGGCGTTATGTTCAGCCCATACTCCAGTGTCGTAATTAAATACTAATGTACTTTTTCCGGTATACCCCATTTCCCACAATGGTCTGACATTTATTGCCTCAATTCCTGGTTCTGTGCCATTTTCAATTTCAAGATTTTCATTTTCACCAAATATGTAATCTATTATATCAGCTTGAGTATCTTTAATTTGTATTCTTTCAATATTTGGATGAAATGCTAGATTTTTAATTAGTAGGTTAGAAGCGTTTAAAAATATGCAATTAACAATCCATGAAGATTTTAGATTTGAGTATTCTGTTGGTTTTGATTTTATTTCATTTATTATATATTCTTGAGATTCTTGAGCAATTGTAGTCATTTGCTCACAAATAATTGAAGCTCTCTTTTTTATGGGGGTATTATTTTCTTTAAAATGGAGACTNAATGATTNTAAGTCAAAGTCATCATTAACTTCAATAATTATAGGAATTAATTTATTAGGTGGATTATTGTTTATAATTTNACTTAATTCAGGAGTAATTACNCCNTGANANANNAATATATACGGAATTAGTATTAATTTTATAATTATTAAATAATTTTTCATNTCATTAATATATGATTTTTATTAGAAAAAGTGGNTTTTTTNTANGCCTTGTATTCTTTTTTATTGCATTTGTNTTTNACTCATGTACTAAATCAGGGTGCACGGATCCTTCAGCAGAAAATTATAATTCTAACGCTACTGAAGATGATGGTTCATGTGTAATTTTTGGTTGTATGGATNCCTCAGCAGAAAATTATAACTCNAATGCGACTGATGNGGATGGATCTTGTTTATATCCATGNTCAAACNCAGAATATCATTGTTTAGAAATTAATTTTAGTCACTTTGTAGATGATATGGAAATTGTTTATGGAAATGATNATNTTTTTTACGAAAATNCGGCGGGTAATATTTACAGTGTTAGACGTTTACTNTATGTNCTAAGCGATATTATATTATTTTTTGAGGACGGTACAAACCANTTATTAGATGAGTTCATATTTGTTAATACAGATGATCCTGAAACATTAACAAAAACCTTATATAATTTATCGGCAGAATGTACTGGGATAAGNTTTACANTAGGCTTTTCTANTGAAAACAATATTGATAATCAATATATTAATAATGCAAACAATTTTCATTNATTAATGTTGTGGCCAAATTTAAATGGAACTAANCTAGCTTTTCNAGGTGGGTATCACTATATGAAAATTGAAGGTAAATATATAGATGATGAGGGCAACGAACAGTTTTATAATAACCATACAGGACCCACTAATGGAGTTGACTTATCATTTGAGCAGCCTATTTTTAATTTTTCTGAAGATGGATTTACAAATGTTGCAAGTTCAATTTATATTAGTATGAATGTTAATAATTTTTATAATAATCCAATTTATGATTTTAATACTTTTGGGTCTAGTATTATGGCAAATATAGAGGCACAATATAATTTGAATCAAAATGTTGGAGATGTTTTTACTATTCAGGTTAATTAAATGTATATAGTTTTTTTTATTATTTTATCTATTATAATAACTTCATGTGATAAATATGAGCAAGATTGTTGTGGAACACCAACATTAATTAATTTATCTTACCCAGCAAGTTTTCCGGATCCTTATAGTCCATTAGATAATCCTCTTAGTGAAGAAGGTGTAAATTTAGGACGACATTTGTTTTACGATCCTATTTTAAGTAGTGATAATACAGTTTCATGTGCTTCTTGTCATAAGCAGGAAAATGCATTTGGAGATAACACTCAATATAGCTTTGGTGTAAATCAGTCTATAGGAGAAAGAAATGCTTCTACCATAATTAATACTGCTTTCCAATCTCATTTTGATTGGGATGGTAAAAGTGAATCCTTAGAAAATCAGGCTGAAAGACCAATATTTAATTCAATTGAATTGCATAATAATAACTGGTCAGAAGTGATTAATAGACTTCAAAAATCTAGTATATATCCAGCTTTATTTTGCGATGCTTTTGGAGATGAAATTATTGACTCTATTAAAGTTTTAAATGCTATAGCACAATTTGAGAGAACTCTTATTTCCGTAGATTCAAAATTTGATCAATGGTTGAGAGGTGAAGTTGCTTTTACTGAGTCTGAGATAGATGGCTTTAATATTTATTCAACAGAAAGAGGGGACTGTTTTCACTGTCATCCAATTGGTCTTTTTACGGATAATTCATTTCATAATAATGGATTGGATGCACAATTTACAGACTTAGGTCGATATAATGTAACAGGTAATCCTTTAGATCAAGGTTCGTTTAAATCTCCTACTTTACGAAATATTGAGTATTCTGCTCCATATATGCATGATGGAAGATTTAGCACTTTGGATGATGTAATTGATTTTTATAATTTTGGTGGTTATGATTCACCAACTGTCGATCCTTTAATGAAATATATCGGTGTTGGCTTATTGTTGACATCACAAGAAAAAATTAATTTAAAGGCCTTTTTATTAACCTTGTCTGATGAGTCGTTTATTAATAATGAAAATTTATCTAATCCTTTTAATTAATTATGATAGCTATTTTATCACCTGCAAAAACACTTGATTTCGAAACTAAAAATTCTTTTAAAGACTTTACAGTTCCTAGTTTTATTGAGGACAGTAAGGAGTTAATTTCACAATTAAAAAAAATTCATGTAAACGAATTATCAACCTTAATGGGTTTAAGTCATTCATTAAGTGAACTAAATGTTAAAAGATATCAAAATTGGTCATCAGATTTTAATTTATCTAATTCACGACAAGCTATATTTTGTTTTAAAGGAGGTGTTTATAAAGGATTAGATGTTGGTACATTTTCGGACGACGATTTATTTTATTCTCAAAAATATTTGAGAATAATATCTGGTCTTCACGGAATTTTAAAACCGTTTGATTTAATAAGACCTTATAGATTAGAGATGGGAACAAAATTAACTAATAATAGGGGTAAAAACTTATATGATTTTTGGGACGAAAAAATCACAGAGTATTTAAATAATAGTTTAGCTAGTAATAATGCAAAATACTTGTTAAATCTAGCTTCAAATGAGTATTTTAAATCAATAAAGTCAAAAAAAATATGTAAAAAAATTATAGATGTTAAATTTTTAGACAAAAAAAATGATGTTTATAAAATTATTAGTTTTTTTGCCAAAAAAGCTAGGGGAAGTATGGCAGCTTATGTAATTAAAAACAAGGTGAAGGATTTAGATCAATTAAAAAATTTTTCGGAACTTGGTTATTCATATGATGAGACCCAGTCTAATTTACAATCATTAGTTTTTACTCGTTAGGAGGGTCAAAAAAACCTGATAATAAATCACGTAAACCCAAAAAGCCAAAAATTACACATGTAACCATTGATCCAATACCTAAAATGCTAAATATAAGATTAGTAGAATCTGTTAAGTGATTATTATGACTACTTAAAACGAATAGTATTGGACCAGGTAAAAAAGCAATAGCAATAGCTATTTTTCGAATTCCCTTTTTAAATTTTTTTTTATTTTGAATCATTGTAGTATTTAATAACTGATCTAATATTTCCATATTTTTCTAGCAGTATTTTAGCTGTTTTTTTATCTATCGGAAACATGTTCATAATTATATTAATTGCTCGTTCTTCTAATTTAACATTATTAATATGCATATCTATCATTTTATTATCTAATATATGTCCTAATTTAATCATAACACTTGTTGAAATCATATTGAGCGTCATTTTTTGAGCTGTTCCTGCTTTCATTCTAGTGCTTCCAGTTACAAATTCGGGACCTACTATTAAGTTAATTGTATTATTAGAGTATTTAGATATTGGCATCTTTTCATTACATATAATAGCAGCAGTATAAATATTATTTTCAAAGCATTTTTTCAGTCCACCTACAACATATGGCGTGGTACCTGATGCTGTAATCCCAATTACAATATCTTCTTTACAAATATTATATTTTTTTAGGTCACTCCAAGCTTGATAGTTGTCATCTTCAGCATTTTCAATGGCTTTTCTAATAGCAGAGTCCCCACCAGCAATTAAGCCTATGACTTTATCATGAGAAACTCCAAATGTAGGAGGACATTCTGATGCATCTAAAATTCCGAGTCTTCCGCTTGTACCTGAACCAATATAAAAAAGTCGACCGTTTAGTTTTAATTTTGATACTATAGTTGTTACTAGTTTTTCAATTTTGGGTATTGCTTGTTTAACAATTTTAGCAACTTTTTGGTCTTCATGATTTATATTTTTTAATAAATCATGAATTTTCATTGTTTCTAAATTCTTGTATATGCTGTCTTGTTCAGTAAATCTTTTCACTTAATTTAATATAAGGTAGGGTATTTATTTGGTTTTGACTCAGACATTAAATCATAGCATTTATCAATCACTTGGTCAATATTAGACTTAGAGAAGTAATCTCCATCATCTCC
>NHIO02000053.1 GCA_002171975.2 Flavobacteriales bacterium TMED191 | reverse complement strand
ATTATCTTAATAATACTTTAGATGCTTTATTTAATTTTTTTTGTTTCAAAATCTTTTGATTATTTAATAGTGATATATTTTTTTAAATTTCTTATATTAGAATGGTTATTCTAATAATTATGAAAAACATATTTTTTCTTCTATTTATTTCATATTTTTCATATGCTCAAGATTGGAATTTTCTCAGTTATTATGATGGCTCAGGAAGACATCATCCAATAACATTTTCTAATGATAGGTATGGTTATGTTATTGCGGGTCAAGACGGTGATGGAGTTTATCTAGACGACGTCTTTAGATATGATTCTATGGAAGATGTTTGGGTTCAATTATCTAATTTTCCTGGTGCTCCTCGAGGCTATTCTTACGGAGTTTCTGATAACTCTTATGCATATATGGGCTTTGGGACTAATAATAGTGGTTACCTTAATGATTGGTGGCGGTATGATTTAATTAATGATTCATGGGTCGAATTAGAACCCTTCCCATATCTTGGGAGAAATCATCCTGCAATGCTTTTATGTGATAATAAAATTTTTATTGGAATGGGAAGCATAGATAGCGAAAACTTAGGTGACTGGTGGGAATATGATATTTTAAGTAATTCTTGGACCCAAAAGGCAGATTTTACATTTGGTGATAGACATCATCCTTTTTATTTTTCTATTAATGATACACCATATGTTGGTTTTGGTCATGGTAATACTTTAAATGATAATCTTGTTATTTACAATGATTTTTATAAATATGATATTAGTTCTGATAGTTGGATACAATTAAATAATTTCCCTTCAGAAGGAAGAGTTGCAGGTACTCAATTTAGTTTTAATGGAAAAGGATACGTATTAAGTGGTGATGGTGACGATCATGGCCCATTAGATTCTGGAGAACTTTGGGAATATGACCCTGAACAAGACTTATGGACACAATTGATATCTCACCCAGGTGGTGCACGCTGGGCACCAGGCTCTTTTGTTATCAATTGCAATGTTTTTTTAACTTCAGGATTTGAAGCAGAGAGTGGAGTCTACTATAATGATTTATTATCATTACAATTAAGTGATGATTGTGGTTGTAATGATGAAGAAGCATTTAATTTTAATAGTTCTGTATCAATAAATGATTATTCTTGTTGTTATGTATCTGGATGTACTGATTCAAATTCAATTAATTATAATGATTTAGCGTGTTTTGATGACAATAGTTGTATTTCAATTGTTTTAGGTTGTAATGATATTAATGGTTCTAATTATGATCCTTTAGCAAATATATCATCTTCTTTTTCCGGTCCTGATTATATTGATTTAGGCCCCGGAGGATATCATTATAATGATTTATGGGACATGGTATTTAATTGTAATCAAACTGTTAATATTAAATCTATTGATGTATATGCAGAAATTCCATTTTCTACTCAAATTGAAATTTTAGATGCTAATGATAATCAAATTTTCTCAACAGATGTTCAATTGAATACTGGATTAAATCAAGTGGAATTGAATTTTGAAATATCAGAAGGTGATAATTATAAAATTGGAATAAATGGAAATAATGATGGACTCTATCGAAATAGTAGCGTTTCTAATAATACTTTTCCTATTAATCTTTTAAACGCAATTGAAATAGTCTCAAATACTACTGATAGTCCAGAGGATTATTATTATTATTTCTATAATTGGCAACTGGAAGTTCTTTGTGATTATATTTTAGGATGTGTTGATGATTTAGCTTGTAACTATAATGAATTTGCTGTAGATGATGATGGTTCTTGTATTTACCCTACTGAATTCTATGATTGCGAGGAAAATTGTATTAATGATTTAGATAATGACTTAATTTGTGATGAATTAGATAATTGTCCTGAAGATTACAATCCTAATCAGGAAGATTTTAATTTTGATAATGAAGGTGATGCATGTGATAGTATTGATTTAGATGAAGAAGTTGTAGAAAAGAAAGTTATTCAAATTACTGATTTGTTAGGTAGAAAAATTAATACTATTAATAAACGATCTATTTATATGTATATGTATGACAATGGAAGTATTGAGAAAAAGCAAATTTTATTTTCAAATTAATTTAAGAAATATCATTTATGATGTATGTGAAGGATTATAATTGGGGAGTCAAATATAGTTTATTATTACCAGTTAGATCTGAAAAATTATGGTCAATTATCTCTTCTCCAAACAATTTAGAGTTATTTCATCCTTTTTGTAGAAAAAATATTACTCACAAATGGCCGGGAATAGATTCTATTGATGAGATTCATTATTATAATGGACATCTTTATACAAGAAATTTTGTTAAATGGATTAATAATATTGGTTATGATTTACTTATTGTTAAGTCTCAAGAACCTAAATCTTTTGTAAGATGGAGAATCGAAGATTTAGATGATAAAAGTAAATTAACAATTACTATTTATCCTTATATATTTAATGCAAATTCAAAATGGTTTGATTTTTTACCTTTCTTTCTTATTATTAGACCTGGTTTAAATAATTATTTAAAGAATATTGGTAAGGGTTTATTACATCATATAAAAACTAATAAAAAGGTCACTAAAAATCAATTTGGTAATCATAAATGGTTTTCAAAATAATACTGTGGATTAAAATAATTCAACAAAGCTTTAAACTTAAAATATTAATTAATGAATTTAGGATATGCTTGTATAAATTTGACTTTGTCAAATAATAAACCAAAAGTCACTACAAACCGTTCAATGATTAAAAAAACTTTTTTAAATAAAGGTATTGATTACGCTAGTGAATTAGGTCTTTTAAATTGTAAGGACTTAATAAAGATATTAGAATGGAATCTTGATAACAAGATTAAATTATTTAGATTGTCATCTGAATTTTTTCCTTGGGCTTCAGAGTATAATTTAGAAGAACTTAAAGATTATATTCTAATTAAATCAATTTTATTTCAATCAGGCACCTTTGCTAAAGAGAACAATTTAAGATTGACTGCACATCCAGGTCCATTTAATGTATTAGTATCACCTAAAGAAAATGTAGTTAAAAATACTATAAATGACTTGTCCTTGCATGGCGAAATGTTTGATTTGCTAGGGTTAGATAGATCTCCTTATAATAAAATCAATATTCATTGTAATGGTGTTTATGGTGATAAGTTATCTGCGATGAAAAGATTTTGTGAAAATTTTAAAAAACTTCCAAATTCTGTCCAATCTAGACTAACTGTTGAGAATGATGATAAGTCATCTATGTACTCAGTTAAAGACTTAATGTTTATTCATGAAAAAATAGGTGTTCCAATTGTCTTTGATTTCCATCATCATAAGTTTTGTGATGGTGGTATTTCAGAAAAGGAGGCATTGAAATTAGCAGTATCAACATGGCCAAAAGGAATTAAACCTATTGTTCATTACTCTGAATCCAAGTCATTACATGAGTCGAATTCATTAATTAAACATCAAGCTCATTCAGATTATGTTAATAATCTACCATCATTGCATGGATACGATGTTGATATAATGGTTGAGGCAAAGGCAAAGGAGTTATCAATCATGCCTTTTATGACAAGGTGACCCTATCTAATATTTGAAAGACCTCCATCAACTCTTATAATTTGTCCTGTCATCCATTTTGATTTATCAGATAGAAGAAAAGAAACTACATTTGATATGTCACTAGTTTGTCCAATGCATTTTAAGGGGTGTTTTTGAGATATTTTTTCTTTTTTTATGTCAGAATTTACTAGTCTTTCTGACATTTTAGTTGAAATCAAGGACGGAGCAACACAGTTTAGTCTAATTTTTGGTGCCCATTCTGCTGCAAGGCTTTTAGTTAATGCTTCTACACTTGCTTTACACATTGATATAGATGAGTGGAATGGCATTCCAAAACTTGCAGCTATTGAACTAATAGTTACAATTGATGAGTTTTGATTGAAAGATTTTTGGTAGAATTGTAATGAATTGATTAAACCTAAAACATTTATTTCGTAGTCTTTTTGAAAGTCATTTTCATTTAAGTTTGAAAATGGTTTGAGATTAATAGTTCCTGGAAAATATACTAAGCCATCTATATTTTCTTGTATAGGAAACGTACTCTTATCTAAAATATTAAATGAACTATTACTTGAAGATAATTGTATGAATTCATATTTGGAACTATTCTCAAAAACAAATGCTTTTGAGATATCACTATTTGATCCTATGATTATTATTTTTTTCATTTTTTTCGAATTTTACTGTAGGCCCCCACATGAATTTAAATTGTAGTATTACCCCCATAACACCAAGAATAATGAGGGCCACAGTAATTATAGTTATTATTTGACAATTAATTTCTTTACAGTTTTACCAGATTGATAAATTTCAATTGAAATAGAATTATGATTGGTGTTTTTTAATTCTCTTCCATACATATCATATTTCTTAACCACATTATCATTAATCGATATGTTATTTTCAATAATGTTAGTATTTTCAGGAATTAAAACTGCGTCTATAACGTGTACTACACCATTGTCAGCTACTAAGTTAGCTACAATTACCATTGCATTATCAATCATTACACCGTTTGAATTAATTGTAACCATTAATTCAGTTCCGTTTAATGTAGGTATCATCATTCCGTTACTAAGGTCAGTTGAAAGTGCATTTCCAGAATAAACATGATGTAATAAAATATTAGCTAGTTGACCAGTTGGATCTTCTAATAATGATTCAACGGTACCTGATGGTAATGCATTAAATGCATCATCTGTAGGTGCAAATACAGTAAATGGACCATCTCCACTTAAGTCGTCAGCAAGTTCGGCAGCAATAACAGCTGCTTCTAATGTGTTGTGATTTTCAGATCCTACTATGATATCAACAACAGTTGAAGGAGGTTCTACAATTGGATTAACTATTATTGATCCTGTCATACCTTGTAGGGCATGTGAACCAACAGAGCAATCATAATTATATGTTCCAGGAATTGTAAATTCATGTGTGTAAATTGTAGCTCCCACCATACTAGTAGAAGGTGAATCAAAACTTTCTGGATTATTAAAGGGCATATTAGTAATTGAGTTTGTTTCACCATTGACATCATGAAACCCTCCGTCATTTATCCATTCGACAATATCGCCTTGATTAATTGTTATTTCGCTTGGTTCGTAATAGTAACCCCCCGCGTTAACAGTATGTGTAATTTGTGAGGTTGATATAGAAAATATTGATATTAATATAAATAGTAAATTTTTTTTCATTTTTTTTATTTTAAATTATTCTTGGTGTATAGCTTTTCTTAATAAAAGTTATACAAACATAGTAATTGTATAAGAAATAACAAAAAAAATTATACAAAAAAATAAAATTTTCTTAAATTTGTTGTTATATATGAGTTACAATATTGATCAATTTTCAAAAATTAGTGGAATAAGTAAGCTAGTTTTACGTTCCTGGGAGGGTAGACACAACTTTTTAAAGGCAAAGAGAACAAAATCAAATGTTAGAGTTTACACTGATAAATTACTTATCAAAGCGCTTAATACACAATTGCTAATAAAATCAGGTTATAGAATTTCACAAATTTCTAAAAAGACAGATTCAGAAATGGATATGTTGATTAACGATTTAAAATATATCAAATCAAGCGATCTATCCTATGATTATTTTATAAATAAGTTCATCCAATCTGGTATTAATTTTGATGCGAATTTATTCAATTTAACTTATAATGAATGTTTGCCAAATTTTAAAATTGAAGATTTTTACGTAAATATAATGCTTCCAACATTCTCTAAAATTGGTCTTTTTTGGTTGACAAATCAAATGAATCCAGCTCAGGAGCATTTTTTATCAGAAATGTTTAAACAAAAGATTTATACTATAATTAATAGTTATTATACAAAAATTAATAATGTATCCTGGTTATTATTTTTACCACCAAACGAATATCACGAAATCGGTTTGTTATTTGCTAGATTACTGTTGGTTAAGCAAGGGTTTAACGTTATTTATTTAGGGACAAATGTACCATTAGGTGGTTTAAAAAAAGTTTCTGAATTAAAAAAAATTGACAATGTGTTATTCTTTTCAATTTCTAATTTTTCCAAGGATAATTTGAATGAGACAATTGATTTTATTGATAAAAATTTTGATCAGTGTAATAATTATTTAGTTACAAATAAATATAAAATAAACGATTTAAGTAATCATAAATGTGTAACGATTATTAACAATATAAAACAGTTTATATCAATTATTTCTAAATAGTGGATTCTTAGATTATGATGATTTTTTGAAATTCTTCATTATATTTTGTTTCTTTTGTTTAATTGCCCACTTGTTTTTAGCATATTTTTGCATATCAATTACAGTATCATTTTCGTCTGTAATTTCAAGTCCAATTAATGTTTCAATAATATCTTCCATTGTAACTAACCCATCAAGTCCGCCATATTCATCGATAATTATTGATATATGTTCTTTTTTAACTAAAATTTGATCCCATAAGTTAAATAGAGTCATGCTTGATGGTATAGTTAAAATGTCTCTTTTAAATTCTTTAACTCTGATGTTGTTATTATTTTTTTCAGATAGTTTTTCTAAAATATCTTGTAAGAATACATAACCAGTAATTTTTTCATTTTGGTCTGAGTATGTTGGAATACGTGAAAAACTAAGGTATTTTTTTTTATTTTGAAATTCTTCTAAAGTCATATTTTCGTCTACGGAAGTTATGACAACTCTTGGAGTCATAATTTGTGTTACTTTAATTTTTTGGAGTCTAAGTATATTTTGAATAATTTTATTTTCATTTTCTGAAAAGACACCTTGGTCTTTACCAATATCTGCTAATGCAGCAATTTCTTCTCTACTTGTGATGTTCTCTTTTTTATTGTTTGATATAAGTTTAGTAATTTTTGTAGACAGTATTACTAAAGGGTATGTTATAAATAACATTATTTGTATTATGAATATTGTCAATTTAGCTAGACTCTTCCAATATCTTGCTCCCATAGTTTTTGGTATTATTTCAGTAATAACTAAAATCAAAATGGTTAAAATACCAGATACAGCTCCTAGAGATGCATCTCCGTATAACTTTGTTGCTTCAGCACCAACTCCAGCAGCCCCAATAGTATGAGCTACTGTATTTAAAGATAATATAGCAGATAAAGGTTTATCAATATTTGATTTAAAGTTTAGAAATGAATCTGCCCACGCTTCTTTATCTTTAATTGTTATTAGGTAAGTCTGTGGTGTCGAAAGTAATACAGATTCTGTTAGTGAGCATATAAAAGAAACAATTAATGCTAAAAATAGATAGAAAATTAGTGCACTCATATTTATTTAAAAATACAATTAAAATCTTAATTTTTGTACTTATACAAGTAGTTATACATATAATTAGATATCAAATACTCTCTCAATAAACCAAAACATCCCTATTATTCCGATTATAATTGATATAGGAACTTTAATCTTATCAATTTTATAATCCTGTCTTAATATTGATTTTGTTAATAAAAAGGCTAATATGATAATACTTAATTGACCAATTTCAACACCAATATTGAATGATAGTAATAATTGTAAAAAATTATCTTTAGGTATTCCATAATGATTTAATACAGATGCAAAACCCATTCCATGAAGTAATCCAAATACAAATACAATTAAGAATCTAAATCTGCTAGATTTTTTATATATGCAATTTTCTATTGCAATCCATACTATTGATAAAGCAATAAGTGGTTCTATTACATCTCCCTGAAGTCGAATCCAACCTATTCCGGCTAAAATTAATGTTATACTATGAGCAATTGTAAATGTAGTTACTAGAATTAGTAGTGAGCGAAATTTTAAACATGAAAAAAACAATCCTAATACAAAAAGAATATGATCCAAGCCTTTAGGTATGATATGTTGAAAACCTGACTTAATAAATATTAAGGATTTTTTTTGTAGTGACATTGCCCCCAAACGACGAATTCTTTGTCTTTTTAATGCTTCCTTATATTCTTGATAAATTTGATCATTTTCAAAATTTATTTGTCCTTGTTCAATTTCTGCAATAATAAAGTCCTCTGGATTGTGTGAAAAGGCCNTTATACTTATAAANAATAATAGATTAATGAAAATAATCTTAAAATATCTCATTTGTATTNAAGATGTTGTANAAAAGAATAAATTAAAATCATTAAATAGATTAATTCATACTATTTAATCCTCTAACCTTTAATAAGGGTTCAATTACTGGTTTTTTNCCTCTAAATTTAACNTATAGATCCATTGCCTCTTCAGTAGAACCTTTTTCATAAACATGTTCTCTTAGTCTTTTAGCNAGTTCAGGGTCAAATACATTTCCTGNTTCTTTAAATGCTTCAAATCCATCTGAATCAAGAACTGCCGAGTGCACATAGCTGTAGTATCCTGATGAGTATCCACCTGAAAAAATATGTGCAAAATAAGTGCTTCGATATCTTGGTGNAATTTCTTCAATTAATCCATATTTTTTAAGAGAATTTTTCTCAAATATATTAGTTTCTTTTAAGTCTTCATNTGAGGAGATAGTATGCCAGTCCATATCTAACAATGATGCAGCAAGGTATTCAGTATTTATAAATCCTTGATTGAACTTAGAAGCNTTTAGTATTTTTTTGATTAAATCATTAGGTATAGTTTCTTCAGTTTGATAATGTTTAGCATATGATTTAAGTATNTCTGGTTCACTTGCCCAATGCTCCAGTATTTGAGCAGGAAATTCTGTAAAATCTCTTGGTCCAGATGTACCAGCCATGCTTCCGTATGTGACGTCAGTTAAAATACCATGCATTGCATGACCAAATTCATGAAATAATGTAATTAAATTATCAAAACTTAACAGAGATGGATTGTCCCCAACTGGTACTGGAAAATTGCATACATTAACAACTATTGGTCTTTCTCTTTTATCAAGATTAGATTGTCCTTTAAANCTACTCATCCATGCTCCTCCGCGTTTATTTGATCGTGTGAAAAAATCACCGATAAAAATACCAAGATGACTACCATCTTTATCATTTACTTCCCAAATACGAGCATCTGGATGATATAAGTCAATATCAAAAATCTCGGTAAAAGTTATTCCCCAAAGCTTATTAGTAGTAGTAAAAACNCCATTTAATGCATTNTCAAGTGANAAGTATGGTTTTATNGCAGATTCATCTAAGTCATATTTTTCTTTTCGAACTTTTTCTGAGTATTGCCACCAGTCCCAAGCTGCTATTTTAAAATTATGACCTTCCGATTCTGCTACTTTTTGCATGTCAGCAACTTCTAATTTTGCTCTATTTAATGCAGGTTTCCATAGTTGAATTAACAAGTCATAAACTTCTTCAGGATTTTTAAGCATTCTTTCCTCAAGGACAAAGTGAGCATGAGTCTTGTAGCCCATAAGACTGGCTTTTTCTGCACGTAATTTTGCAATTTCTGCTGTAATATTTTTATTATCAGTNTTATTATTATTATCGCCACGCATTATATAAGAGTTATATAATTTTTCNCTTAAGTCGCGACGATTAGACTCAGTTAGGAATGGATACATACTAGTTCGATGTGGAGTAAAAACATATTTCTCTTTATATTTCTCTTTGTCTTCTTCAGTTTTTGCATTATTCATTTTTTGAATTGCAGTTTCCGATGCTGCTTTAATTACATCTTCTGATAAACCATCTAAATCAGACTTTGATAAAATAAGTTCAAAACCATTAGTTTCAGCGAGTAAGTTTTGACCAAANAANGTTGTTAGGGCAGATACTTTAGAGTTAATTTCNGTAATCTTTTCCTTTTCTTCGTCGTTTAAAAGTGAGCCACTACGTACAAATTGTTTTCGTGTATCATTTAATAACTTNAATTGTTCGTTGGTTAAATTTAAGTTTTCTTTATTTTGCCATAACTTTTCAATGCGAAGAAANAAATTATTGTTTAATACAATTTTATCATAATGTGAAGATAGTATTGGACTTAATGTACGTTGTAATTCTTGAAGTTTTGGACTAGTATTAGAGCCAACTAAGTTAAAGAAAGTTCGCTGTACTTTTGATAGTAATTTGCCAGTTCTTTCTAATTCTTCAATTGTATTACTAAATGTTGGTTCTTCTGTATTATTTAAAATTATCTCTATCTCTTTAAGGTTTTGCTCCATTCCTTTTTCAAATGCTGGCATATAATGTTCATCATTAATATATTTGAATGGCGGAACTCCAAATGGTGTGTTCCATTCTTGAAAGAATGGGTTTATATCAGGATTTATATCAATTTTCTTTACTGAATTTTGACAAGCAAATAATAAAAGAATGACTGTTGAAAATAATACTTTTTTCATATTTTAATTGTAATGTTAGTTTGTAAATATAGTTTTTTTAACTTTAGGTTTAAAGTTATATTTTCTTAAAAAATGAAAAAAATATTTTTCTGTTTTCTTATACTAAATTTCTCATGTTCTCTTCAAAAGAATCTTAACTATTCTTCTGACAGTATTGTGCCAAATAAAAATTTTGAATTTAATATACAGACAGAATTAAATTATAATGAAGATAGTAACTGGGCGTTTAGACATGATACTGATGATTTTCATGAATTGATACCTAAAAATTTTAAGTCAAAAAACGAAGAGTCTTTTCCTATTTCAGTTTTTTATATTCATCCTACATCTTTATTTTCTTCTGAAAATTGGAATGCGGACACAACTCATTTTTACAATAATCGTCTTATAAATTTATGCTTAGAAAATCAGGCATCTATTTTTGCTGGATTATCATATTTATATGCCCCTCATTATAGAGAAATGCATATTTATTCATACACAGATACAATTAATGGTATTAATGCATTTAATTTTGCCTATAATGATGTATTGTCAGCCTTTAAATATTTTTTAAGTAATATAAAAACAGAAAAATTTATTATTGCATCTCACAGCCAAGGGACAAATCATGCCAAAAAACTTATTAATGAATATATTTTTCCTGATAAAGTTTTATTGAATAGACTTCTATTAAGTTATTTAATTGGAATGGATATTTCGACTAATGAAATGTCGATAGATTTATGTAGTGAGCCTAGTCAGTTAAACTGTTTTCTCAATTGGCGCTCTTTTAATAATTTTTATTATCCAGATGATTGGGACTACGGAGAAAACTACGTGTCAGTTAATCCCATTGATTTTAATAGTAAATTTTTATGGAGCAGTAAAAAACATCATTTAGGAATTTTATTTCCAAATAAGAAAATTTTTTTTAAAAAAAGTTTATCAGTTCGTAATGAAAGAGGTTTAGTTTGGGTTAAGTTACCAAAAAATATTTTTTTCAAAAGATTTCAACGTAACTCATATCATAATGCAGATTTTAATTTATTTTGGGTAAATATTAGATATAATTTAATTAATAGACTTCAAGGTGTTGATTGGTAATCTTATTTTTTTAAATAGTCTGATAATTATTTCTATAAAAATTATACAAATTTACTATTGAATGGATTCTATTGTTTTATATATAAGGTGTATATTTAAGAAGTGAATTTTTATATATGAAAAATTTAATATTATTATTATTTCCATTATTAGTTGTATGTCAAAGTGATAAAAAATTGTATGAAAATGAGAGTATTTATACTGTTTTTTATAATGTTGAGAATCTTTTTGACACAATTAAGTCTCTTGACACAAATGACAATGAATTTCTTCCACAAAGTAAAAAAAAATGGAATACTGAAAAGTATTATTACAAATTAAATCAGCTTGAAAAAGTTTTTCGCTCTATTTCTGAAGATAATAATAATATTTTACCCGATGTTATTGGTTTATCTGAAGTAGAAAATCAAAGTGTAATTGAGGATCTGTTAAAAACAGATCTCTTTCTTAATCATAAATATACTATACTTCATAGAGATAGTCCTGATGATCGTGGAATAGATTGTGCATTATTATTTAATAATAAATTTAAAATATTAGAAAATGATTTTATTTTTGTTGACAATCCAGAATCAAATAGGTCAACTAGAGATATTGTTTATGCTAAATTAGCTTCTAAGTCTGGCAAAGTAATTAATTTTTTTGTAAATCACTGGCCATCTAGATGGGGAGGGCAAAAAGAAACAAATCATAAAAGAGTATTTGTAGCACAACTTCTTCGTGAATATATTGAAGTTCATACTTCAAAAAATGAACACAATATTATTATTGGAGATTTTAATGATTATCCTTCTAATGAAAGTTTATCAGATTTTTTAGTTAAGGACGATTTTATTAACCTAATGTCTACGAATATAGTTTCTGGTAGAGGTTCATATAATTATCGTGGTAATTGGAATTGGTTAGATCAAGTTATTATATCTAAAGACCTCTTTGATTCTAGTATATCCTCAATAACTGTAGGCGCATTTGAAAATGATTTTATGATGTATACAAATGAAAAGGGTAAAGTTTTTCCTAGTAGATCTTTTGGTGGCAATAATTGGTACGGTGGTTTTTCTGATCACCTTCCTGTTTATTGCAAAATAAGTTTTCAATCAAAGTAGTTTTAATTTTTTAATAGTAATTTGAAGTTCCATTAAAATAATCATTGTATGAAAAATATATTTGTTTTCTTTTTAATTCCTTTTTTATCATCTTCTCAAATTATATTTAATTCACAATCTATTTATGATGATGGTAGTGTAGAACATAAAATTATTATAAAATGATATAATTTAAAGAATAAGCATTCTTGTAAGGAATAGAAAATATGTTTAATTTAAAAATTCAATAACTAAATTTTTTTTTATGAATTGGTACTTAAAGGTTTTACAAAATTATGCAGTATTTAATGGTAGAGCAAGAAGAAAAGAATATTGGATGTTTGTTTTGTTTAATATGATTATTTCTTTTCTTTTTGGATTTTTAGATGGTTTTTTGGGTTTAGGTTATTTAAGTAGTATTTACAGTCTTCTTGTATTTATTCCATCTATTGCTGTAATTATAAGAAGAATACATGATGTTGGTAAAAGTGGTTGGTTTTGTTTAATTCCCATTTACAACTTGATTTTAGCACTTACACCTGGTGACGAGGGAGAAAATAAATATGGTTCTGATCCCAAGTTAATTGTAGATTAAGATAATTGTACTATTTTTTAATCAAATAAATAAACGATTTAAACTCATAACTTAATCAACCCAATCAGCTATAAATAAATTGGTGTTTCTAGTTCCATTGTTATTTCTATTTGATGAAAACACTAATTTTTTACCATCATTAGAAAACATAGGGAAGGAGTCAAATTGTGTATCAAATGTTATTTGTTTTAAATTTTTTCCATCAGTATCAATCATGTATAAGTTAAAGGGAAATCCTCTCTCTGACTTGTGGTTTGAGCAAAAAATAATTTTTTCATCTGATGGGTGAAAAAATGGTGCCCAGTTAGCTTTTCCTAAATCTGTAATTTGTTTTAATTCAGTACCATCTATATTACATGTGAATATTTCCATTTCAGTTGGTATAACTAATCCTTCTTTTAACAGCTTTTTATATTCTGAAACTTCATTTTTTGATTTTGGTCTAGAAGCTCGAAAAACTAACTTTTTACCATCATTTGAAAAGAAAGCTCCTCCGTTATAACCTAAATCATTAGTTACTTGTATTAGGTTTTTTCCGTCAATATCACATATATATAATTCAAGATCTCCAGACCTTATTGATGTGAAAACGATTTTATCGCCCTTCGGAGAAACAGTTGCTTCTGCATCATAACCTGGCTCATTAGTAAGTTGATTAGTAATATTGCCTGTTAAGTCACTAATGAATATGTCAAAGGAATTATAAATAGGCCAAACATATCTACCATCTTTTCTTTTTGGTTCTTCTGGACATAATGAATCTGCAAGATGTGTTGATGCATAAATTATAGTTGTATCACCAGGAAGAAAGTATGAACACGTTGTTCTTCCCATTCCAGTACTAATTATCTGTGGAATGTTATCTTTCATGTTGTGGTTTTTAATATCTGTAACATAAATCTGATCACATAATGCACCCCATTTTTTATTTTTTGCTTGAAAAACTAATTTAGAATCGTCAAAACTCCAATATGCTTCAGCATTATCACCACCAAATGTTAACTGTTGAATATTTTTTAAATGTACTTCTTTAGGGTATTTTAATCTATTTTCTTCAATGTGATTTTTTTGATTACAAGAGATTAATATAGATATTAAAATTATGATGTAATGTTTCATATATTTGCCTATTTAGAATTGTTCAAAATTAATAAAATAATGAAACACTATATACTTCTATTAACACTTTTATTTTTTCATTTTAGTTTTTCTCAAAATTGCAATGATGATTTTAATTTAATGACAATGAAAGAGTTGATTTATGAACTTTCTGATGATTCATATGAGGGTAGAAAAACTGGTGAATATGGTGGCAAGAAATCAGCAAAATATATAAAAAAATATTTAAAGGGTCTTTTTAAGGACTCTGATAATGTAGATATTTATTCTCAAAAATTTGATTTTTTTGTTTCAAATAATCCACACATGAAAAATAATGATGTTAAAAAAAATGCAGAAAATATTTTATGTTTTATCGATAATAAACAAAAGGAAACTATAATTATAGGAGCTCATTATGATCACTTAGGTCATGGTGATTTCGGATCTCTATATTCAGGAGATGAACATTTAATTCACAATGGTGCAGATGATAATGCAAGTGGAGTAGCCTTAGGTGTGACATTGATAAAGCTTCTTTACAGTTCAAATAAAATGTATAATTATTTATTTATTGCTTTCGATGGAGAAGAAATGGGACTTTATGGCTCTTCTTATTTTTGTAAAAATCCTACTATAGATTTGAAAAATGTTCGTTATATGATGAATTTTGATATGGTTGGGCGATTAAATAGTACTAAAGATCTTGCAATTAACGGAATTGGTACGTGCTTACATTGGGATTCATTACTTAGTAAAGTAAATTATAATAGTGAATTTAATTTAATTTTATCCGAGTCTGGAGTTGGACCGTCTGATCATAGTTCATTTTATTATCAGAATATTCCATCTATTCATTTTTTTACTGGTCAGCATTCCGATTATCATAAACCTTCTGATGATAGTGATAAAATAAATTATAATGGAATTCATGAAATTTTGTGTTTTGTTGAACAAATGGTTCAATATTCTTCATCAATTAAAAAATTTGAATTTCAGGAAACAAAAAATGAATCCAATGAAACCCTTAAATTTTCGGTTACTTTAGGAGTTATGCCTGATTATTTGTTTTCTGGTGAAGGAATGAGAATTGATGGTGTTTCAAAAGATAAAACCGCATTTAATGCGGGAATTATAAAAGGAGATATTGTTGTGAAAATGGGTGAAAAAGATATTAATGATATGATTTCTTACATGGAAGCTCTCAGTCTTTTTCAAAAGGGAGATACAACTATTGTTAAGGTGTCAAGATCAGGTGAATTGATTGATTTAATTACTATTTTTAAATAGATTTGCTATTTATGATTTTACTTACAACCATATTTATTCTTTTATCAACACTGGCTTTAGAAAATAATTCAAACGACACCCATTATCATGTTATAAAAGTCATTGGTGAGATAGAAATAAGACAATATAATAAGTTGCTGTATGTTTCGTATATTCCAAAAAACGAGGTTGATAGGTCCAACTCATTTCGTAAGGTTGCAAATTTTATTTTTGGCAATAATTCAAAGAACGAAAATATTTCAATGACATCGCCTGTTGTAATGAAAACTTATAATAAATATGAGATGGCTTTTATTATGCCTTCTAATTACTCTATTGACAACCTCCCTAAAGCAAATAGTGATGAACTTAATATTTATGAGGAACCTGGTTTGGTAAAAGCATGTATTACATACTCAGGTTTTTCAAATGCAGTCAAGGAACAAAAATATATTAAGAAGTTACAATTGATTTTAAATGAAAATAGTATTGAACATAAAAGTGATTTTGAAGTGTTGATTTATAATGCTCCATATCAACTTTTAAATAGAAAAAATGAAATTACGGTTTCTGTATTACTGTAATCAATTCAGGATAGTTTTTTTTAAATTTTTATTGTTAGCACAACAATTATCTGATTTGCATTGACAATATCTTAGATTATATATATGCAAACAAGCAAGTATAATTCCTGCAGAGTATCCAAAATTTTTGTCTAAATAGACTAGTCCAAGACTTTTATTTAGTATTAAAGCAAAAAATATAAACCAGGTTATCCATAATAATCGACTAATTATTTTATTTGTTGACGTTTTTGTAGCACCCAAAATAGCAAAAAATGAAATTACAATAAATATATAATCAATTGATTGCCACCATATTGGGGTGTCTGCACAGCATGATATGGTACATGCTTGTGTGATAAAAATAAAAGGAGTTGCAAGACAATGTACTAAACACAATGTGCTTGCTAAAGAACCTATAGTGTCAGGTTTATATAATATTGATAATGAACTCACTATTGTTAGTATTTATTTTACAAAAATAATTTTATTATTGCTTGTAAAGATATAGAAATTATATAAATTTGCAACAATGTTGCGATTAGAGTTCGAAAATATAATCAAAAATCATGGATTAAGTGTTACTAAAACACGTAAAAGAGTTTTAAAGTGTTTTTTAAAATTTGATAAACCTATTAATCTTAAGACTATTAGATCGTATATTAAGCCTATTGATAGAATTACTCTTTTTAGAATTCTTTCATCATTTGAGAGTAAGGGGATTATTCACTCAATTAGACTTGATAAAAAAGATACTTTATATGCTTTATGTAAAAATACTTGCAATGATGGTAATCATAATCACAATCATATACATTTTCAATGTGAGAGCTGTGATGACGTGTCTTGTCTATTCATGGATAATTTTCCAGTCATATCACTGCCTGACTACAAATTTAACAATATAAATATTAATGTTTCTGGCATTTGTCAGTCTTGTTCTTCTTAATTATGAGTATAAAATTTCAATTATTTTCTCTTTTTTTATTCACTAATACTTTATTTGCTTTATCACAAATTGAAGCGGTAGTAGTTGATATTGAAAATAATCCTCTTGAAGATGTTGAGGTATTTTTTGTAGATCAAAATTTATTACTTAAAACAAATGAAAACGGGGTATTTATAATTGAAAGTAGTTTGCCTGATAATAGTTATTTAGAATTAT
>NHIO02000052.1 GCA_002171975.2 Flavobacteriales bacterium TMED191 | reverse complement strand
TGATTTATATAAAAACTATTTTTAATTTTTTTTTGTAAATTTTTTGCAACTGAGTAATATGATTTTATATCTTCGGGCTTTACATTTGTTGGCGTTATAATAACCTCTACTCCTATAGCACGTAAAATATCGATTTTTTCTGAGGACATTTTGTCCGGCATAGTTACAATCATTTTATATCCCTTTCTAATTGCAGATAGTGCAAGACCCATTCCAGTATTACCAGATGTTGATTCTATTATTGTACCTCCAGGTTTTAATAGATTATTTTTTTCAGCATCCTCAATCATTTTTCCTCCAATTCTATCTTTTATTGAATGGCCAGGATTAAAAGATTCTAATTTTGCTAAAAATATGCCTTTAGTATTTTTTACAATTTTATTCAATTTAACTAGTGGTGTGTTACCTATTAATTCTGTAATATGTTCTACGTAATCCATTTAATTAATTTTTAAAATATTTGAAGGTGTGATTTTTTGAATTATAACATATGGAACAATGATACTCACTTGAATAATTATAAAAGTAATAATATTAATTAATATAATATGTGAAATATTTATATCAATTGGTACGTAATCAATAAAGTATGAAACCGGATCTAATTGAATTATTCTTGTATATTTTTGTATAAAACATAAGCTTAAACCAATTACGTTTCCGTATATAATACCCTTTATTGATATCTCAAAACTATTAAATAAAAATATTTTTAGGATTGATATGTTGCCACACCCGAATGACTTAAGTGTTCCAATCATTTTTATTCTTTCTAGCATTAGAATTAACAATGAATTTGTCATATTTATTATGCATATCATACACATTATTATTATTAAAATAAATATATTTTTATCAAATAAATTAATCCATGTAAAAAGATTTGAGAATCTATTTTCTAAGGAATTAGCTACCAAATTATATTTTAAATTTTTATTGATTTTTTTGGTTATTTTTTCAATTGGAGCGTCTTTTTTTAAGGATATTTCATATTTACTAAATTCCTTGCTTGACCATTTGTTTATTTTCTGTAATGTTTCATTGTTGGTAAAGCAGTAGTTGTCATTAAATACTTCATTTTGCATATCAAATATTCCAGTGATTATGAATAATCTTTTTTGAATATTATTATTCTTAGAAAGAAAATATAGTAAGCAGTTGTCGCCAATTTTTAGCTTTAAATTTTGTGCTTGATTTTGAGAGACTAATAATTCATTTTTAGCATTTTTATTTAAATATGACCCTTCTATAATATAATTTTTAATTATTTCATTTTTATATCTTGGAAAAATTCCTTTTACAATCACTCCTTTTAGATTGTCATCTTTATTAATTATTGCAGATTTGTTGATTATGGGGTTAATCTCTTCGATGCCATTAATATTTTGAATAACTGATAACTCTTCATCACTTATATTAATGTATTGTGTTTCATTTTTGTTATTAATATTTGCAATTACTATATCGGAGTCAGTATTTTTGATATTGTTAATAATAGTTAATTGTAGTCCTTTGCCAGTTGAAATGCTAATAATCATAATGATCACACTAATAGATATAGCGATTTGACAAATATTAATTATAGGTCCTGAGTAGTAGTATCTGTTAAGTTTAGACTTTGAAAGTCTTTTTGCAATAAATAATTCGAAATTCAATTTTTGAGATATAAAATTATTAAATTCAAATATATGAAATTAAAGAAATTCATTTTTTTTATCTACTCACTATGTTGCGTTTTTAATTTACTTTTAGCTCAAAAGCCTGGAATTTATGATATTGACAATTATATAAATAAATTAAAAAATAAAAATATAGGTCTTGTTGTTAATCATTCATCAGTTTTAAATAAAACACATTTAGTTGATACCTTGTTAAGTTTATCTATTGATATTAACTATATTTTTTCTCCCGAACATGGTTTTGGTGGTAATTTTAATGCAGGTGAGTATGTTGAAAATTCTGAATATAATGGTATTCCAACTATTTCTTTATATGGTAAGAATAAGGAAATTCAAGATATTTATTTACAAGATATTGATGTTATTTTATTTGATCTTCAAGACGTTGGAGTTCGTTTTTATACATATATATCTACATTACATTATGTGATGGAAGCTTGTGCTAAAAATGATGTTAACCTAATTGTTTTAGACCGACCTAATCCTCATGCCAATTATGTAGATGGTCCGCTTTTAGATAAAAACTTCGCTTCTTTTGTGGGTATGCATGAGGTTCCGGTTGTATATGGAATGACTATAGGTGAGTATTCTCTTATGATTAATGGAGAAGGATGGTTGCAGGGTAGTTTAGTTTGTTCTATGGAGGTTGTGGAAAACATTGATTATAATCGTTCTAGTAAAATAAAATATGAGATTCCACCGTCACCTAATTTAAGAAGTTTGTCTGCAATTTTACTATACCCATCATTATGTTTTTTTGAAGGCACAGTTGTTAGTGTTGGCAGAGGGACTAATCAGCCTTTTCAAATTTATGGAGCCCCTTTTTTTGACACAAACTATCAATTTATACCAAGATCTAATTTTGGTGCTAATAACCCAAAATATAATAATGAAAAATGTTTTGGATTCGATTTGCGAAATTATTATTTAGATAATGATGTGATATTAGATCAAATAAATTTAGATTTTTTAATTAATTCTTATAGACTAGCTCCTAAGAATATAAAATCAGAATTTTTCAATTCTTTTTTTAATACTCTAGCAGGAAATGATAAGTTGCAAATGCAATTGATTAATAATGTATCTATAATTGATATTCGTGAAAGTTGGGCTGAAGATATTAAAGAATTCAAGTTGATTAGGTCAAAATACTTATTATATAATTAGTCACTATATTCTTGTAGACCTTTTTTAATGATATTAGCAGCAATTCTGAGTTTTGCACTTTCCAAAACATATGCAATTCGCACTTGATTATAAATCAAATTCTTTTTATTATAAAAACCGTTTGCAGGAGCTAACATAACTGTCGTATTTTCAATATGAAAGCTTTCAAGAAGCCATTGACAAAATGTTTCTGCATTTTTTACAGGTAGCTCTACAATACAATAAAATGCACCCTTTGGTAATGGGCATGTGACACCAGGAATTTGTCTGATATCATTTACTAGTATGTTTCTACGTATGCTATACTCTTTAATTACTTTTTCAAAATAATCACTATCTGTATTTAAGGCTTCCATAGCAGCTAATTGTCCTAGTGTTGGTGGACTCAGTCGGGCCTGTGAAAACTTTAATGCAGTATTAATGATTTGATTATTTTTTGAGATTATAGCTCCTATTCTTGCTCCACACATACTGTATCTTTTAGAAACAGAGTCAATAATAATTGTGTTGTCTTTTATACTGTTTAGTTTTAATACAGAATAATGAGAGTGATTGTCATAGATAAATTCTCTGTAAACTTCATCAGCAATGAGAAAAATATCATATTTTTTGACAATCATTGCTAATGACTTTAATTCCTTTTTTGAATATAGTACTCCAGTGGGATTACCAGGATTACATATTAGTATTGCTTTAGTTTTTTTTGATATTTTTTCTTCAAATTGCTTAGTGTTGGGTAATTTAAAATTGTTATTAATATCACATAAGATTGGTACAATATTAACATTGCATGAGTTTGTGAATCCATTGTAATTTGCATAATAGGGGTCTGGAATTATAATTTCATCTTCAGGGTCACATATGCAGTTTATAATTGTATTAAGAGCTTCGGAGCCACCAGTTGTAATTAAAATATCATTATACGAAATTTTTGGTTCGATTTTCTGGTAATATCTTGCTAACTTTTTACGATAATCTTCTATTCCTGCTGAGTGGCTATATGTTAATGATTTAATATCAAAGTTATTGATTTTTTGCATCACATTTATTGGCGGTAATACATCTGGCTGTCCAATATTTAGGTGTAAGACTTCTTTACCTGATTTTTTTGCTTTTTCAGCAAACGGAACAAGTTTACGTATTGGAGATTCAGGCATTTGTTTGCCTTTTTGTGAAATCTTTGGCATAATATTACAAGTTATTTTGCTATTGGAGCTAAATTAGATTGTTTTTTTATAGGTTGGGTATTTTTCTTTTCTGTTGCTAAGATTTTTCCTTTGACTTTGATAATTTGCGGTGAGTTTTTTGCATTTGAAGTAATAGTAATACTTTTATTAAATGAACCAATTCTTTTTTCATCATAGTTTACTTGAATTACACCTGATTCTCCAGACATAATAGGTTCTTTTGGCCAGTTTGGAACTGTGCATCCACAAGACCCCTTAGCTTTTGATATAATCAAGGGCTCTTTACCAGTGTTTGTAAATACGAATTCACATTTTGAGCTTGGGTCATCATATTGCATGAATGTACCTAGGTCAATTAATTCAGTTTCAAATGAGATTATTGGTGCATTATAATTAATTGTTAGTTCTTCCTGAGCTGTAATTAGATTATAGGTAAATACAATTAGTAAAATAAAATATATTTTTTTCATGATTAAAATGTAAAGTTAAGGATTTAACAAAGCTATATTTTTATCTTAAATTTTACAAATTAAAAATCAACGAATTCAATACTAATCATATCTAGTAAAAAATATGTAAATTGTGTTTTTTTATTTAAAAATTTATGGAGTCTAAATATAATCCGAAAGACATAGAGTTAAAATGGTATAACTATTGGATGGAGAATAATCTTTTTCACTCAGAACCCAATAATAAAAAACCTTATACTATTTTGATTCCTCCACCAAATGTAACAGGTGTTTTACATATGGGACATATGCTAAATAATACTATCCAAGATGTTTTAATTAGAAGAGCTAGATTATTAGGTTTTAATGCTTGCTGGGTTCCAGGAACTGATCATGCATCAATTGCAACTGAAGCAAAGGTTTTAAATAAATTAAAAGATGATGGGGTTGATAAAAGTAATTTATCAAGAGAGTAATTCTTAAAACATGCTTGGCAATGGACAAATAAACATGGTGGGATTATTTTACAGCAGTTAAAACGGTTAGGTGTTTCTTGTGATTGGAGTAGACTGAAATTCACTATGGATGATGATATGTCAGAGTCTGTGATTAAAACATTTGTTAGACTATATAATAAGGGCTTAATTTATAGAGGAGACAAAATGATTAATTGGGATCCTAAGGCTAAAACAGCGATTTCAGATGAAGAGGTGATTTATAAAGAACAAAACTCTAATCTGTACTATGTGGATTATAAAATTCTTGATTCTAACTCTGTAATTACGGTAGCTACTACAAGGCCAGAAACCATTTTGGGAGACACTGCTATTTGTGTAAATCCTAGTGATAAAAGATATAAAAAAATTATAGGCAAAAAAGTTTTTGTTCCACTTATTAATAGGGAGATACCCATTATAACTGATGATTATATAGATTCGGAATTTGGGACCGGTGCTTTAAAGGTTACACCTGCTCATGATATTAATGATTATTTAATTGGTAAAAAAAATAATTTAGAAATTATTTCAGTTATTGACGAAGATGGGTTAATTCATAAAAATGGTCAATTATATATTGGAGAAGATAGATTTGTTGTAAGAAAAAAAATTATACAAGCAATTGATAAAGTTGGACAGTTAAATAAAGTTGAATCTATTAAGAATAAAGTTGGTTTTTCTGAAAGAACAGATGTTGTTATAGAGCCAAGAATTTCTACTCAATGGTTTATGAAGATGGGAAATTTAGCTAAACCTGCATTACAAAGTGTTTTGAATCAGTCTGTTAATTTTTATCCTAAAAAAACAATAAGTACTTACAAGTATTGGATGGAAAATATTAGAGATTGGTGTTTGTCAAGACAGCTTTGGTGGGGCCATCAAATACCGGTGTATTATTATAATGATTCTGATTATGTAGTTGCTGAAAATAAATCAATGGCACTATCAATTGCGCAAGAGAAATCAAATAATTATAATTTAAAATTATCTGATCTAAGACAGGATGAAGATGTATTAGATACTTGGTTTTCTTCTTGGCTTTGGCCTTTGAGTGTATTCGATGGCATTAGGAATCCAGATAATCCAGATTTTAAGTATTATTATGCTACTGATGATTTGGTAACAGGACCTGATATTTTGTTTTTTTGGGTTGCAAGAATGATTATGGCTGGATATGAATTCGAGAATATTGCACCTTTTAAAAATGTGTATTTTACGGGCATTGTGAGAGACAAAAAAAGAAGAAAAATGTCAAAATCTTTAGGAAATTCTCCTGATCCCATTCAACTAATTGACTTATATGGAGCGGACGGTGTTAGAACAGCTATGTTATTTGCGTCTCCTGCTGGAAATGATTTACTTTTTGACGAAAGTTTATGTGAGCAAGGCAGAAATTTCTCTAATAAGATTTGGAATGCATTTCGGCTAGTTGATTCATGGAGTGTTAGTGACTCTGATTGTAATGTAATTGAAAAATCAGCAATTAGATGGTTTAGTCACAAACTTAGATTAGAATTGAAAAAACTAGATAGGTTGTTTTTAGAATTCAGAATTTCAGACTGTCTTATGACATTATATAAGTTAATCTGGGACGATTTTTGCAGTAGTTATTTAGAACTTATTAAACCTTTTGATAAAAATATTTCTTCTTCTACAAAAGAACAAACAATTGAGTTTTTTAGTACTTTATTAACTTGTCTGCATCCCTTTATGCCTTTTGTGACTGAGGAAATTTGGCAAAGTTTACAACAAAGAAAAAAAGGTCAATCTATTTCTTTTGCTAGATGGCCTGAATTAAATTCAGATTCTATTGATGAAAACATGTTATTAGAATTTGATCATTTATTTAAAGTGGTAGCTGAAATTAGAAAAATCAGAAAAGAAAAAAACATTCCTTTTAAACAATCATTGGACCTTATTTATGAAGCATCAAATTCTGTTCCTTTGTCCGAAGTTTTAAAAAAGATGTGTAATTTAAATCAAGTAAAATTATTATCTAATAATTCGGACAATTTATTTCCTTTTTTAGTAGATGTTAATAAGTATTACATTCCTATTGTATTCAAAATTGATTCTAAAAATGAAATAATAAAGATTAATGAAAAAATCACTTATTTAAACGGATTTTTAAATTCTATTGATAAAAAACTTTCAAATGAAAATTTTGTTAAGAATGCTCCGAAAAAAGTTATTGAAATAGAGTTGAAAAAAAAGAATGACACTGTTAATAAGTTAAAATCACTACAAGAACAATTAAACTCATTTAATGAACCTACCTAAAAAATATACGCCAAAAAATAAAATAAGAATTATTACTGCAGCTTCTCTTTTTGATGGTCACGATGCTTCTATTAATATTATGCGAAGAATTTTACAATCAACTGGTTGTGAAGTGATTCATTTAGGGCATGATAGAAGTGTTGAAGAAGTTGTTAATTGTGCAATACAAGAGGATGCAAACTCTATTGCAATTACTTCTTATCAAGGCGGACATATGGAGTATTTTAAGTATATGTTTGATTTACTTAGTCTGAAAAAATCGAGTCATATTAAAATTTTTGGAGGCGGAGGGGGTACAATATTGCCTGAAGAAATTCAAGAACTGCATGATTATGGTATTGCGAGAATTTATCATCCTGATGATGGTAGAAAAATGGGCTTACAAGGTATGATTAATGATCTGGTTAAAAAGTCAGATTTCCCAATTAATAAAAATAATTTTCTGCCTAATAAAATTGATATTAGAAATCGCGATTCAAAATCTGTTGCTCGATCTATTTCATTATTTGAAAACTCTTTTAAATTAAAAAGTGATATTACTTCATTTTTTAAAAACGAATCCAACTCATCAAGTTCTTTTGTAGTTGGTGTTACAGGTACTGGAGGAGCAGGTAAGTCATCGTTTGTTGACGAAATAATTAGGAGAATGCTAAATGATTTTAATGATATTTCTATTGGGATAGTATGTGTAGATCCATCTAAGAAAAAAACAGGTGGAGCATTACTTGGTGATAGAATAAGAATGAATTCTGTCTATGATAATAGAGTTTATATGAGATCTATGGCAACAAGAAAGTCTAATTTATCACTATCAAAAAGTATATCTGATACATTGTCAGTGATGAAATCTGCAAATTTTGACTTAATTATTTTAGAAACTTCTGGTATTGGTCAGTCAGATATTGAAATTGTTGATTACTCAGACCTTTCATTATACGTTATGACTCCAGAATTTGGAGCACCTACTCAACTGGAGAAAATAGATATGTTAGATTTTGCAGATTTTGTTGTTCTAAATAAATTTGATAAGTTAGGAGCATTAGATGCATTAAAGGATGTTAAAAAACAATATCAAAGAAATCATCTTCTTTTTGAAAAATCTGTTGATTCAATGCCAGTTTATGGTACGGTTGCATCTGAATTTAATAACAATGGATTAAATCAATTTTATTATGATCTCTTGAAAAAACTTAAGAAAAAAGCTGATTATTTTAATAGTATATCTCCTAGTTTAATTATTTCTAATAATAAGGATCAGTTAATTCCTCCTAAAAGAATCAGGTACTTATCTGAAATATCAGATTCAATTAGAAATTATAATAATGAGGTAGATAATTCGTCAAAAATTGCTGACTTAATTCATTCTCTTTTGAAGAGTATTTCTATTTTGGATAACTCAAATACAAAAAAATACTTACAAGAAAAGATCTCTGAATTATCATCTGATTTTTCAAAAGATGATTTAAAACTTTTGAAAACATTTGATGAAAAAATAAAAAAATATAAAAAATCTGTTTTTAAATTTAGAGTAAGAGATAAAGAAATTGAAGTTCAAAATTATACTAAATCTTTGTCTGGATTGAAAATCCCCTTAGTTTCTGTCCCTAGAATATCTTCATGGAAGGATTTGTTAATCTGGATTAAACAGGAAAATTTTCCTGGAGAGTTTCCTTATACTGCAGGTATTTATCCTTTTAAAAGGGAAGGTGAAGATCCAACTCGAATGTTTGCTGGTGAAGGTTCACCCGAGAGAACTAATCATAGGTTTCATTATTTAAGTCAAGATATGTCAAGTATTCGATTGTCTACTGCATTTGACTCTGTTACTTTGTATGGAAGGGATCCGCATAAGCGACCTGATATTTATGGTAAAATTGGTAATGCTGGAGTTTCTGTTGCATCAATTGATGACGCAAAAAAACTTTACTCCGGTTTTAATTTATGTGCACCATCTACTTCAGTTTCTATGACAATTAATGGACCTGCTCCAATGGTATTAGCATTTTTTCTCAATGCCGCAATTGATCAGCAATGTGAATTATATATTAAAGAAAACAACCTTGAGTTAGATGTAGAAAAAAAAATTAATAAGATATATAAGGATAGAGTTCGCCCAAAATATAATAGTAATTTACCAAGAGGCCATAATGGTTTAGGCCTGTATCTATTAGGTGTTTCAGGTTTAGATGTGCTAGAAAAAAAAATATACGAAAATATCAAAAAGAAAACTCTCTCTCTTGTTAGAGGGACAGTTCAAGCTGATATTTTAAAAGAAGATCAAGCACAAAATACATGTATTTTTTCAACTCATTTTGCATTAAGAATGATGGCAGATATACAAGATTTTTTTATTAAAAATAAAGTTAGAAATTTTTACTCTGTTTCAATTTCAGGATATCACATAGCAGAAGCTGGTGCTAACCCAATTACTCAGCTTGCATTTACACTTGCTAATGGATTTACTTATGTTGAGTATTACTTAAGTCGTGGTATGTCTATTAATGATTTTGCACCTAATTTATCGTTTTTCTTTTCTAATGGTATTGATCCTGAATATGCTGTGATTGGTAGAGTTGCAAGAAGAATATGGTCAAAAGCAATGAAATTAAATTATGGTGCAAATGAAAGAGCTCAAAAATTGAAATATCATATTCAAACATCTGGTCGTTCATTGCATGCACAAGAAATTTCATTTAATGATATAAGGACAACTTTACAAGCATTATATGCAATTTATGACAATTGTAATTCTTTACACACTAACGCTTATGATGAAGCTATTACAACCCCCACTGAAGAATCTGTCAGAAGGGCAGTTGCAATTCAATTAATTATTAATAAGGAGCTTGGCTTAGCAAAAAATCAAAATCCATTACAAGGTTCTTTCATAATTGAAGAATTAACCAATTTGGTTGAAGAAGCAGTTTTAGTAGAGTTTGATAGACTAACTGAAAGAGGTTCTGTGCTTGGAGCAATGGAAAGAATGTATCAAAGAGGTAAGATACAGGAGGAGTCTATTTATTATGAAACAAAAAAACATACTGGTGATTATCCTATAATAGGTGTTAATACATTTTTAGGTTCAGATGGTTCTCCTACAATTAAGCCAAAACAAATTATAAGATCTACTTCTAAAGAAAAAAATAATCAAATTAAAGGAATTAAATTATTTAAAGCAAATCATAAAAAATCATTAAATGATTCAGTACGTCTATTAGAAGAATGTATTGAAAAAGATGGAAATATATTTGAAAGTATTATGGCAATTTCTCACACAAAATCATTAGGTCAAATTACAGAAAGATTATTTAAATTAGGGGGTGAGTATAGAAGGAATATGTAAATGATTAAATTGTTTTATATTTTTTTTCAAACATTTCTATCACTTCATTAGAATTTATCTTGTTTGTCATAAGCTGACTAATTTTTATCATTACTTTTTCAATAATAACGTCCGGGCAAGATGCACCACTTGTTAGTATAATGTTACATGTTTTTTTCGGAAGAAAATTTGTTGTAATAATTTCTTTTTTCGTGTAAATATCAAAATGTTTTATACTGTTATTTGAAAATATTTTTTCGGCAGAATTTATGAAAAATGTTTGAGTCTTTTCAGCAGCTAGTTCAGCCAAATGGGATGTGTTTGAGCTATTATATCCACCAACTATTACTGCAATATCTACATTATGTTTTAGTAATTCTATTGTGCTTTCTTGGTTTTCATTTGTAGCATAACATAATGTGTCTCTAGTATTTGCAATATATTCTTGTACGTCCTCTTTTTGATGAATTTTTTGAAATGTTTTTGTAATTAATTCAATAATGGTTTTTGTTTCTGATGCCAACATTGTTGTTTGATTTACAATTCCTACTTTTTTTAAATCCGTAGTAAAATTAAAATCAGCCGATGTTTTATTTTTAAATAACTTTTTTTTATTACTATCGTTATTTCGAATTACTTCACATAGAGTGTGCACGTCTTCCATTTTTTCAACAATTATGGCAGGTCCATATTTCTTTGCTCTTGAGAATGTGGATCGTGTTTCTTCATGGTTCGCTTTTCCATGTATTATAGTAGTAAAGCCTTGTTGAGCAATTTCTTTGGATCTATTCCAAACTTTTGAAACAAAAGGACATGTTGTATCAAATTTTTCTGTATTAATTTTTTTTTCTTCAAGAATTTGCAATATTTCTAAACTTGTTCCAAATGCAGGTATAATAACAATATCTTTATTAGATATTTTATTCCAATTAATTAATTGTTGTCCTTTGGTATCCATTATAAAAGAAATTCCATTTTCTTGTAAATCCTGATTTACTAATTGATTATGTATCATTTCACTCAATAAGTAAATTTTTTTATTTGGATGATTCTTAATTGCATTATAGCAAATTTCTATAGCATTTTTTACGCCATAACAAAAACCAAAATGTCTTCCAATGTAAAAGTTAATTTTGTCAAATTGAATAATACTAGGTGAAAGATCTTTTTTTCTAGGATCGTACTTTTCTCTTATTTTTCTTATAGCATCTATGATATTGGCAGAGTAGTTTAAAGGAATATCAAATTTTTTCATAAAAAGATTTAACGTTAGTCACTTTCAATAACTACCATAAAAATAATTGAAATAAAGCGAAATATAAAATTAAGTTCTTATATTTGCGAACCTGTTTTTTTAGATTAAAGGAAAGATGAAACAGGAAATTGTTAATAAAATAAATAATACTTTCATTTTTTTCTAAATCTTTCTAAATAAAATGAAATACAAAAAGTCACACGATGAGCCAATCAAATAATACTGATGAAAATCAAATAGAAGCATCAGAAAACACAAATACAAATAGTTCAAATAACATAGATGATTCAACAGTGAATAAAAGTTTGGATAAGTCACTAACTGATAATTCAGCAGCTGAAGAGCCAACAGTCGAAGAGCCAATTAAAGCTGAAGAGCCAATTAAATCTGAAGAGCCAACAGTCGAAGAGCCAACAGTCGAAGAGCCAATTAAATCTGAAGAGCCAACAGTCGAAGAGCCAATTAAATCTGAAGAGTTAAAAGTTGAAGAGTCAAAAAAAGCTGAAGAGTTAAAAGTTGAAGAGTCAACAGTTGAAGAGCCAACAAAATCTGAAGAGATTATTCATGAAGCACAAAGTTTAAGCGAGATTAAGGATGAAAAAACAGTTTCTTTAGAAAATTTTGATTGGTCTGAATATGAAGATGGTGCACAACATTATACTGATTCCGAGTACAAAGAGTTAGAATCTATGTATAATGAAACTTTAAGTATTTTAGATGAGAGTAAAGTTATTGAAGGCAAAATAGTTGCACAAACTGATAGAGATTTTATTATTGATATTGGTGCTAAGTCAGAGGGTGTTATTTCAGTAAATGAATTTAGATATAATTCAGATTATAAACTTGGTGATTTGGTTGAAGTTATTATCGACCAGAAAGAAAATAAAACAGGACAGTTGGTCTTGTCTCATAAAAAAGCAAGAGCTCTCCAGGCATGGGATAGAGTTCAAGTTGCTCATCAGGAACAGTCAGTAGTTCCTGGTTTTATTAAGTGTAGAACTAAGGGGGGGATGATAGTAGATGTTTTTGGTCTAGAATCTTTTTTACCAGGCTCTCAAATAGACGTAAAACCTATTAGAGATTATGACATGTATGTTGGGAAAAACATGGAATTTAAAGTTGTCAAGATTAATCATGAATTTAAAAATATAGTAGTTTCTCATAAAGCTCTTATAGAAGAAGATATTGAACAGCAGAAGAAAGAAATTATTTCTAAATTAGATAAAGGTCAGATATTAGAAGGGGTAGTAAAAAACATTACTTCCTATGGAGTTTTTGTTGATTTAGGTGGAGTAGACGGCTTAATTCATATTACTGATTTATCTTGGAGTCGTATTCAACATCCTAATGAAGTTGTTGAATTAGATCAACAAATTAAAGTTGTAACTCTAGACTTTGATGAGAATAAAACCAGAATCCAACTAGGACTAAAACAGTTAACAGAACATCCTTGGGAGTCTTTGGATGAAAAACTACAAGTAGGAGATAAGGTGACTGCTAATGTGGTTGTTTTAGCTGACTATGGTGCGTTTGTTGAAATTATGCCTGGTGTTGAAGCTTTAATTCATGTCTCAGAAATGTCATGGTCAACCCATTTAAGATCTGCTCAAGATTTTCTTAAGCTTGGTCAGGAGGTTGAAGCTCAGGTTTTAACATTGGATAGGGAAGAGAGAAAAATGTCTTTAGGAATTAAGCAACTTTATCCTGATCCTTGGGTGAAAATTGTTGAAAAGTATCCTATAGAATCTAAACATAAGGGTATTGTTAAGAACTTTACTAATTTTGGTATTTTTATTGAATTAGAAGAGGGTGTTGATGGTTTAATACATATTTCAGATTTATCGTGGACTCAAAAAATTAAACATCCTGCTGATTTTACAAAGATTGGAGAAAAGTTGGATGTTCTAGTATTAGAATTGGATAGTGAAAATAGGCGATTAAGTTTAGGTCATAAACAATTAAAAGAAAACCCCTGGGATATATATGAAACAATTTTTACAGAAGATTCAATTCATGAAGGAGAAGTAGTTAGTGTGTTTGAAAAAGGTGCTACTGTTATATTTAAAAAAGAAGGTTTAGAGGGATATATACCAAAACGATATTGTGTTAAAAAAGATAAGACGAAATTAGATGTTGGTGAAATCTCTGAATTTAAGGTTCTTGAATTTTCTAAAGATAATAGGAGGATTATTGTCTGCCTAAAAGATAATATTGTTGATTTTGAGCACGAAGAAAAACAAAATAGGAAGCATGAAGAAGTCTCAAGAAAAAAAGTAATGAAGGATGTTCAGTCAAAAATCAGTAAATCTACTTTAGGTGATTTAGATGTATTATCTGATTTGAAAAATAAAATAGATGATCAACAATAAATGATTTTTGATATTGTAATAGTATATTTTAATAAATGTCTAAAACAAAAAAAGTAATTTTAAATTCACGTCAGTTAAATTTGACAGTTAAAAGATTATCTTTTGAAATCATTGAAAATCACATCACAAATATTGATAAGTGTGTTATAATTGGACTTCAACCGCGAGGTGTAGAATTGGCATGTGAAATACATAATATTTTAGAGCTAAATACAGGAAAAAAAATTAAAATAGGTCATTTAGATACAACTTTTTTTAGAGATGATTTTAGAAGAAGAGATGGAGTTATCCTTCCAAATGTTACTAGTATTGATTTTTCAATTGAAGACTTAAATATTGTTTTAGTTGATGATGTTTTATTTACTGGAAGGTCTGTTAGATCTGCTTTAGATGCACTAATTACTTTTGGTAGGCCCAATTCAGTTGAATTATTAGTCCTCATTGATAGAAGATTTAGTAGAGAGTTGCCAATACAACCTCAATATATTGGTAGATCAGTTGATGTTATTGACAATGAGCATGTTGTAGTTAATTTAAATGAAGTTAATAGTAATGTAATTTTATTAAATCAAAAATCATGACTTATTTGAGTGTTAATAATTTACTAGGCATTAAAAATTTAAGTCAAACTGATATAGAATTGATTTTTAAGTTTGCAGATAATTTTTGTGAGGTTTTAGAGAGACCAATTAAAAAGATTCCAACATTACGAGATATTACTATCGCTAATTTATTTTTTGAACCATCTACAAGAACAAGAGTTTCTTTTGAACTAGCTGAAAAAAGACTGTCAGCAGATATAGTTAATTTTTCTGCGTCATCATCATCCTTATCCAAAGGCGAAACTTTAATTGATACAACTAAGAATATATTAGCCATGAAGGTTGATATGATTGTATTAAGACATCCTTTTCCAGGTGCAGCAGAATTTCTTTCTCGACACGTTCCGTCTATTATTGTTAACGCTGGAGATGGTTCGCATGAACATCCTACTCAAGCTTTGTTAGATGCATATTCCATTAAGAAAAAATATGGAAAAATAAAAGACGTTAAAGTTTTAATTGTTGGTGACATTAAACACTCCAGAGTTGCTTTGTCCAATATTTTATGTCTTCAAAAATTAGGTGCAAAGGTTCGTGTTTGTGGTCCGTCTACATTGCTTCCTAAGTTTTTACAAACTTTGGGTGTTGAAGTGAGTCACAATATTAATGAATCCCTAGAATGGTGTGATGTAGCCAATATTTTAAGAATTCAACTTGAGAGGCAAAAACTTAAATTTTTTCCATCCAATAGAGAATATGCAATGCTTTTTGGTATAAATCAAAATATGTTAGATAATTTAAATCATAATATCTTATTAATGCATCCTGGCCCAATTAATAGAGGTGTTGAAGTTAGTAGTCAGGTAATTGACTCAAGTCAGTCAATTGTACTAAATCAAGTTCAAAACGGCGTTGCTATTAGGATGGCTGTTTTATATCTTTTAGCTACTAAATTGAAAAATAAATAGTAATGATAATTAGTAAAAAATCTAATTATTATTTATGTGAAGTAAATAATAATAATGACTTTTCAGATCTAATCACTTTTTTAAAATCTTTAGAAGGAGATTTAAGTGTTATTATTAACCTTTTGGGTTTTGATTATAATTCTTTAGATGTTTATAAATCTTTACTTCCTTTTCATTTTATTTGGCAAAAAACAAATAAATCATTTATCTTAGTCTCCAATATGATAGAAAAAGATTCTCAAGAACTTATATTCATCAAAACCTTGGAGGAAGCTATTGATTACTTTTATATGGAAGAACTAACTAGAAATATTTAATTTAAAATTATTATTATGATAAAAAATATACTATTCTTGGCATGTACTTTTGCATGTACTTTTGTTTATGCTCAGTGTGTACCTGACACTGACTTTACTGGTTTATTGGGACTCTCTGATGGTGCTTATGAAGTAGAAACAGAGACAGATACTTCTACTACACTACCACATGCTATTTTAGGTGAATCTTATGAGACCTTTTTTTATATGAGGATTCCAACAGATACTGCAATTACTTATGATTTAGGTTCAGGTCCACAAGATTTTGATCCTGTATTTATTACCTCAATAGGTGTTAATGATATACTAGGATTACCTTCTGACTTTGCTTATGAGTGTGCTTCTCAAGATGCAAGCGGTACAATTACAGAAAATAATTGTGTTTTTGAAGGTGGTGGGTATGGTTGTTTAAAACTTTCTTCTGACGAGGTAACAACTTCAGTAGGCACATATCCTTTAACTGTTGCATTAGATATTGTTGCGACTTATGAAGTTTTTGGTTTACCAATTCCTGTTGAAGTTACTGATGATACATTTTTAAATTATTTAGTTCTTCTTGTAGAGGAGAATAATAATACTTCTACTGCAGAGATTGTTGATGCTAGAACTTTTAGACATTTAGGATTATATCCCAATCCAGCTGAAAATTATTTTACTTTAAAGTTTGGTAATAATCAATCTGGAATTGTTGATTTTAGACTATATGATTTATTAGGAAATTCTATTTATTCAAATAAATTGCAAGCAAATATTGGATACAATGAAATGTCATTTGACTGTTCTAATATAATTCCTGGAATTTACAGTTACACCTTATCTAATGGAGATCAAATTATTACAAAGCAAGTTATTATTAAATAACTATGCTATTTGAGGTTACTATTTTAGGCAGCTCATCTGCTACTCCAACTTCAACAAGATATCCTTCCGCCCAATTAGTTAATCTACTTGGGCGGTTTTTTTTGTTTGATTGTGGTGAAGGAACTCAAATTCAATTAAGAAAACTTAGTTTTAAAATTCAAAAAATTCAGTTTATATGTATATCTCATTTACACGGAGATCATTACTTAGGGCTAATAGGCCTATTGTCAACAATGAGCTTGTTAAATAGAAAAAAAGAAGTTACCATTTTTGCTCCAAAGGGAATAGCTAAAATTTTAGATTTGCATTTTAAACTATCTTATTCGGAGCTTTCTTTTAAATTAAATATTATCCCCTTGCAGGGTTCTTCTATGAAAAGAATATTTGAAGATGAATCTTGTGAGTTATTTAGTTTTGGTTTAAAGCATCGTATTCCTTGTTGGGGATTTAAACTGAAAGAAAAAAAACGTCCTAGAAGATTAATTAAGAGTGCCATAGAAAAATATAATATACCTTTTCATTTATTGAAATCTATAAAATCAGGTTCAGATTATATAACATCAGATAATGAAGTTATTAAAAATCAAATAATTACAAGCGATTCTAGCATTCCACGTTCATATGCTTATTGTTCAGATACAATTTATTTTGATGGTATTATTGAACATGTTTTTGAAGTTGATATGTTATATCATGAAGCTACATTTCATTCAAATATGAGCAAAAGAGCTCGCTCTACTTTTCATAGTACTTCATTAGATGCTGCAATGGTCGCCAAAAATGCAAATGTTAAGTCTCTACTTTTAGGTCATTTTTCTTCACGATACAAAGATTTAAGTATTTTATTAGATGAAGCAAAAACTATTTTCCCTAATGTTAATCTTGCCATTGAGGGGTCAAAATGGAAAATAAATAAAAAATAATATGATAAAGTTAATTGTAGATAATGGAGGAACTAGTTCAGATTGGGCAATAGTGTCAGAAAAAAAAATATTTTCCTCGGATGGTGTCAATATGTTTGATTCTGAAAATGAATTATTTATAAAATTTCAAAATATTTTTTCAAAATTTAATTTACAAGAAAAAAATATATCATTAGACCTCTATACTGCTGGAGCAACTAATGATGTTAAAATAAAAATCCAAAATATTTTTAATACTCGTTTTCCGAATATTGAAGTGTCTATTTTTAGTGATATATTATGCGCTAGTCGTGCACTTTTTTTTGACGAAAAGGGTATTTCCTGTATCCTTGGGACGGGTTCTAATTGTACTTATTATGATGGTTATAAAAATCATTCTATCACTCCATCTTTAGGTTATTTATTTTCAGATGAAGGTAGTGGTTTTGATTTGGGGCGAAGATTATTAATTAATTATTTTAACAATAAATTATTTTATGAAATAAATCAAGCTATTTATGAAATAACAAAAATGAACAAAGATGATTTAATATCATTTATATATTCTTCTAAAGACCCTAAGAGATATATTGCTTCTTTTTCTATTTTAATAAAAAAATTTGAACACAATCTTCTTATTAAAGATATTATTAATCAATCTATTGTATCATTTTTAGATGCTCATCCATTTAATTATCCTAATTATAAAAATCTTAAATTTGGTTTTGTTGGTAGTGTTGCTTTTAATTTTAGAACTTATATAATAAGCTTGTTAGAAAAGAAAAATATTGAATGTGTATTTTTGAAAAAACCTATTGAAAATTTATTATTATACTATAATAAGTAATTTCTAATCAGTTTTTTTATATCTTCTTTTTGATTAATGTTATACTGGTTATATTTTTCTTTTTTAAACCATGTTATTTGCCTTTTTGCATATCTTCTACTATTCTTTTTAATTTCATCAATAGCCTTGTCAAGTGAATATATATTTTCTAAATTTTTAAAGATTTCTTGGTAACCAATAGTTTGTAGAGCTGGAAAATCTTTGTATTTATATAAATTTTCAGCTTCTTTAAATAAACCATCGTTTATCATTTTTTGCGTACGATTATTTATTTTTTCATAAAGTATCTCTCTTTTTTCGTTTAATGCTATATATAATGTTTGAAAGTTTCTTTTCTCTTTTTTTAATTTTTTATAGTAAGAAAAGGGTTTTTCGCCTACCTCGCTTATTTCTAATGCTCTTATAAGTCTTTGTGGATTATTCTTATCAATTGACATATAAGATTCTAAGTCAATTTTTTTAAGTCTTTTTTGAAGTTTTTGAATTCCTTTTTCTTCATATTCTTGTTTAAGTCTATTTCTGATTGCATTACTAACTTTAGGGAATGGACTCAGTCCTTCACATATTGCATCTACATATAGTCCAGATCCACCACATAAGAAAAGTATATCATGTTTATTGAATAAGTTATTTATTAACTGTAAGCTATCTGCTTCATAATTGCCAATTGAGTAATTTTTTTGTACAGATATATGTCCTATAAAGTGATGTTTTATTTGTTTGAGTTGTGCTTCACTAGGTTTTGCTACACCAATATTTAACTCTTTATAAAACTGTCGGCTATCTGCAGAAATTATTTCAGTTTTAAATTCTTTTGCTAATTCAATTGCAAGACTTGTCTTGCCTATTGCAGTAGGACCTGCTAAAACAATTAGTATTTTTTTTTTCAATGTTTTATACTTAAATCTTTTGCAATCTTATACATAAATTTTTCTGCTTCATTATAATTGTTTTTAATTTTTCCATCTAATATTGCTTCTCGAATTTGTGTTTTAATAATGCCTATTATTTTAGACGGTTTTAGTTGTAGTTTTTTCATTATTACATCACCATCGATAGGTGGTTGCCAATTTCTAATTTTGTCTCTGGCTTCCACTTCTTTTAATTGTTGATATACTAATTTTAAATTGTTTTTGTATTTGTGAACTTTATATTCATTTTTTGAAGTTATATCAGCAGTACATAATAACATTAAGTCTTCTATTGTTTCTTGTGCATCAAATAACAGTCTCCTTATACCAGATTCTGTTACGTTTTCTTTAGATAATGCAATTGGTCTTAAATGTAATAATACTAATTTTTGAACATATTGCATTTTTTCATTCATAGGAAGTTTTAATCTTTTAAATATTGTAGGAACCATTTTAGATCCAAGATGTTCATGTCCATGAAATGTCCAGCCATTTTTTTTATCAAATCTTTTTGTTGCTGGTTTTGCTATATCATGTAAAATAGCGGACCATCTTAACCATAGATTATCACTTTTTTTACTGATATTGTCTAATACCTCTAGTGAGTGATAGAAGTTATCTTTATGTTTAATTCCCCCAATATTATCCACGCCGTGTAGTAATTGAAATTCAGGAAAAAAAAGTTGGAGCAAGCCAGTTTCTGATAAAATTTTAAAACCCCTTGAAGGTTTTTTTGACAAAATAATTTTGTTTAATTCTTCTGTAATTCGTTCTTGTTTTACAATTTTTAACCTTGCTTTGTTTTGTTTAATTGCATTTAGAGAAGCATCATCTATATTGAAATGTAAAGTACTAGCAAACCTAATCGCTCTCATCATTCTAAGAGGATCATCGCTATATGTCTGATTTGGCTCTAAGGGTGTTTTGATAATTTTATTTTTAATATCTCCTATCCCATCAAATGGATCTATGAATTCACCAAAATTATCTTTATTTAAACTTACTGCCATTGCATTTATAGTAAAGTCTCTTCTTTTTTGATCATCTTCAATAGAACCTTTAATTACTTTAGGATTTCTACTTGAGGGATTGTAAGATTCCTTTCTTGCACCATTAAATTCTATTTTAATATCCTTATATTGAATTGCAGCAGTACCAAAAGTTTTGTATATACTAATTTTATCTAATTTTAATTTATTGGCAACTTTTTTTGCCAATTTAATTCCATCTTCATCAGATACAATATCAAATTCTGTAATTAAATTTTTTCTTTTTAAAATAGAATCCCTTACCCAGCCGCCAATAACAAATGCTTTCATTCCTAATTGATCACTACATTCTCCAATAATTTTAAATAATGAATGTTTTATTATGTCTTTTCTTATTTTCATATTAATTCCTGATAATTTCTATTCTAGATTTGCCAATTATTTTTATCAGCTTAGATGCTTTGTTATATGCATCATTCTTTACAAATGCCTCTGGAATAATGTAGTCAACTGAATTTTTTATTGTATCATCAATATTATCTAATTTATCTGGAGTCTTATTGCCAGAAATATTTGCAGAAGTTGATGTGATAGGTTTTTTAAAACTATTTAATAATTCATTTAAATTTGATTTTTTTATTATTCTAATAGCAATTGTATCTTGATAAATCAAGGTTTTGGGTAAGTTAATGGGATTATTGTAAATAATAGTTGTAGGTCTAGATGATTTATTTATTATTTGATTAACAATTTTTGGTACAGAATTAATATAATTGTTCAATAAATCTTTGTTATGCATAAGTAGTATTAAAGGTTTTTTTGTAGATCTCTTTTTAATTTCATATACTTTTGCAATTGCTTCAGCATTTGTGGCATCACAACCAATTCCCCACACAGTATCGGTTGGATATAATATAGTTCCTCCGGCGTTTAAAACTGCAATGCTTTTTTTTATAATACTATTTTTAATATCAATATTCATTATGTTAAATTATGATAAAGATCGCTTAATTTTTTGGCTTGACTATGTTCATTAAATTTTTTAACGTAGTTTAAGTTTTTTTCAATTCTAATTCTTCTTTCATCTGATTCGATTGTTATTTTTTTTATTTGTTGAATTAAGGATTCAAGTTGATTTTGTTTGAAGTAATAGGCATGTTCTCCGCCTATCTCTTTAAAAATTTGATTATCGGAAATTACCACTGGGACAGAGCAGTACATCGCTTCAATTATTGGTATACCAAAACCCTCATCAATAGATGGATATATCAAACCTTGACTTCTTTTGTATATTTCGGCTAATATTTTTGTGCAATTTATTGTTAAGAAAGTGACTCTGTGTTCTAAATTATTTTGTTTAATAAAATTTTTTATTTTTTTATTTAGTTTTCCAACACATATTAATTTTATGTCGTCAATTTTTTTCACTGCTTTTAGTAAAAATTGTAGATTTTTTCTTTTTTCAGCACCACCTACAAATAAAATATATGGTTTTGAAATTTGATTTTTTAATTGTGAGTCAATTTGAACTTTTTTATTTAAATTAATATAATCCCTATGGCACGATTGATATATAACATCGATTTTTTTGGGATTTATATTATAATAATTTATAATATCTTCTTTTGTTTGTTTACTAATTGCAATAATTTTAATAGCCTTTTCACAAGCATATTTACTTTTAAAATTATATATATTTCTGTCAATTATATTGTAGAATTGCGGATATTTTAGGAAGAGTAAATCATGAATAGTAACTATACTTTTTATACTAATTCCATATGGTAGTTCATTACTTAAACCATGAAATAAGTCAATATTGAGTTTATTTATATCATTATTAATAGATTTAAACCTCCAGTAGTTTTTATTAGTTCCTTTTGTAGGTTTTATAATATGTGTATTAGGTCGATTAATATTAAATATATTATCATTAGTATTGGTTGTAAAAAGGTGAAACTGATCTTTTTGATTGTGTTCTGTAACAGAATCAATAACAGATCTACTATAATTCCCTAGTCCTGTGGAATTATTAAAAGCTCTTTTTGCATCAAATCCTATTTTCAAAATTCATATTGTTAGGTTGAAATTTCAAAATCTCTAAGAACAGCGTTTAAGCTAGTTTTTTTATTAGTACTTTCTTTTCTTTTTCCTATGATTAATGCACATGGTACAGAGAATTCACCTGCTTTAAAATCTTTCTTGTAAGTACCTGGAATTACTACTGATCTTTCTGGTATTTCAGCATGATAATATACTTTTTTTGATCCTGACACATCAATGATTTTGGTGGAACTTGTTAATATTACACCTGCCCCAATAACAGCTTCTTTGTTTATTTTTACACCCTCAACAATAATACATCTTGAACCAATAAAACAATTGTCTTCAATAATTACTGGACTAGACTGTATGGGCTCTAAAACTCCACCAATTCCAACTCCACCACTGATGTGAACATTTTTTCCAATTTGCGCACATGATCCTATTGTTGCCCATGTGTCAATCATAGTTCCCGAATCAATATATGCACCGATATTAACATAAGAAGGCATGAGCACTACATTTTTGTTTACAAACGATCCATATCTAACAATTGCATGTGGGACAACTCTAATATGTTTGTTTTTAAAGTCTTTTTTTAAAGGTATTTTGTCATGAAATTCAAAAGGTCCTATTTCGATGGTTTGTATTTCTTGTATTTTAAAATATAATAGGATGGCTTTTTTGACCCATTCATTAATAATCCATTTATTATTTTGTTTTTTTGCAACTCTAATTTTTCCATTTTCTATTAATGTAATTGTTTTTTGGATCCATTTATGATGCTTTAGGTCAATTTTTTCCTGACTATAAACAAGATTTACAGTTTCTTGACAAGTTTTTAATACGTCCTGATTTTTAATTTTATCCATACTATATCAAATATATATAAAAAAACAGTTAAGATATGTTTAGTATGATGTTGAATTTCTATTAATTTTGTCTATTAATTATAATTATTAATGGGAAGGATATTAGCTATAGATTATGGATTAAAACGAATTGGTTTAGCTCAAACTGATGAAATGAAATTGATTGCGTCTCCACTAGATACTGTATCTTCAAAAGATATTTTTAAATATTTACATAGTTATTTTCAAAATGAAAATATAGAATCTATTGTAATAGGTGACCCTAAAACACTAGATAATAAACCAGCAATTATCACAAAAAAAATTTTAGTATTTAAAGATAAATTAAAAAAAATGTGTGATAAACCTATTTATTTCATTGATGAACGATTTACATCTAGAATAGCTTTAAAATCTTTAGTTGATATGAATACTACAAAAAGACAAAGAAGAGACAAATCATTAGTAGATAAAATTAGTGCAACATTAATACTACAGTCTTATCTATACAGAGAAAAAAATATTTTATGATTTTACCTATATATATATATGGTCATCCCGTTTTGAGAAAAAAATGTATGTTAATTGATGCCGATTATGTTGGTTTAAGTGAATTAATTAATAATATGTTTGAAACTATGGAAAATGCAAGCGGGATTGGTCTTTCAGCTCCTCAAGTAGGTTTATCTATACAATTATTTGTAATTGATTTGGTTCCATATTCTCTAGAAGACTCTTCTGTTCCTGCAATTCGAGAGGTATTTATTAATCCTACAATTATTGAAGAATTTGGGGTTTTATCTACTCACAATGAAGGTTGTTTAAGTATTCCAGATATTAGAAGTGATGTTGAAAGAAAAAGTAGTATCAAGGTCAAATATTTTGATCAAAACTTTAATAAGAAAAATATGACACTTGATGGTTTATTTGCTAGAGTTTTTCAGCATGAATATGATCATTTAAATAAAAAATTATTTATTGATTATTTGGATCCTATGAGAAAAAATAGAATAAATAGAAAATTAAGTTCTATACTAAAGGGTAAGTTTGCTAAAAATTATCCAGTTATATTAAAAAAATAATTCTATGGAAGATGTTACAAAAGCATTTGAGGCCCTTATAAATGTTATGCATGAATTAAGAGAAAAATGTCCTTGGGATAAAAAACAAACTAAGGATACATTAAGGTATTTAACTATCGAAGAATGTTATGAACTATCGGATGCAATTATTGCTAATAGCTATGATGGAATGAAAGAGGAACTCGGTGATATGTTATTACATATTATTTTCTATTCAGTTATTGCTAATGAAAAAAATAAGTTTACTTTAACTGATGTGATCAATAGTCAAAGGATTAAGCTTATTGAAAGACATCCTCATATTTATGGAGATGTAAAAGTAAATGATGTAAAGGATGTGAAAAGAAATTGGGAATTATTAAAATTAAAGGAAAAAAATAAAAAATCTATTCTTTCAGGTGTTCCTAAATCTCTTCCTACTATGTTAAAGAGTTATAGAATTCTAGAAAAAGTAAAAGGTATAGGATTTGATTTTGAAAATTCAAATGAGTCCCTTAATAAGGTTATTGAAGAAATAAATGAATTTAACTTAGAATTAAATAATAATGATGATAAAGCAAGTGATGAGTTTGGAGATATCTTATTTGCTTTAATAAGTTATGCTCAAAATCTAGGTATAAATGCAGTGAATGCATTAGAAAAAACAAACAAAAAATTTATTAAAAGATTTCATAAAATGGAAGAATTCATTGCAAAAGATAATAAACATATTTCAGATTATTCTAAGAAGGAATTAAATTCCATTTGGAATAACAAGGATTAGTTTATGATATTAAAATAAGAATTGTTAAAATTATGCTCATGTAAATTATAGTTGGTATAATTTTAAAATTAAATTTTTTATATGACGTGTATTCTTTTCTGTAGCCCCATAAACAATATAAAATATAAATACCGCTGCCAATTAATGCAAATAACCAATGACCTAATGTAATACTATCCATTTACTTAAATGTTAATGGATTTAGCGTAATTGTAAATTCATCATTAATAAAGTGATCGCCTAAATCAGGAAAAATACTTTTAGATTTATACTTTATATCATATAATGTTCGATCTATATTGATTACAGCTTCATATGATAAATTCTCAATTTCGTTATATTTAAAACTAATTTCGTGAGAAATTCCTTTAATAGTAAGTGTGCCTTTCATTAATTCTTTAGTTACTTCTTCAATGATAAAGGTAGCAGTAGGATGCTTTTCTACATCAAAGAAATCAGGGTCTTTTAAATGGCCTTCTATCGAAGCTTTCTTTTTCCCCTCTAAATCTGTGCAAGTAATACTGTTCATGTCAAGCATAAATTTACCAGATTGAATGTTGCCATTTTTATCAATTGTTATTGCACCCCTTCTAACTTTAACATTACCGTTGTGTGATCCTGTGGGTTTTGTACCTATCCACTCAATATTACTTTTTTCTTGATCAATAGAGAATGTTCCTGATGATATTTGTTTTGAATCATTATTTTTTTGTTGAATACTTTGAGTGTTTGTATTATTTTGGTTATTTGTACATCCATGAAAAATAAATATGAATGTTAATAAAAATGCGTTAAAAAAAAGTAGTTTTTTCATAGGTTTTATTTTAATTTGATTCCAAATTTAACAATTATTAATAAATGAAAAAACAAATTGAGCAAGTAAGAAGATTTCATGATGCTTTTGGCATTAAAAATAACTATTCGCCTCATGCGGTATTAGAAAGTGATGTTATTGATTTAAGACATCGATTAATGCATGAGGAAAATGAAGAGTATTTAGAAGCTTGTAAAAATGGTGATTTAGTTGAAATTGCAGATGCTTTAGGTGATATGATGTATATTTTATGCGGAACTATTTTGTCGCATGGCTTACAAGATAAGATGGAGGATATATTTGAGGAGATTCAAAGAAGCAATATGTCAAAATTAGGTGATGATGGGAAACCAATATATCGGGAAGATGGAAAAATATTAAAAGGCCCTAATTATTTTAAGCCTGATATCAAGAAAAATTTAGATTAGTAATTATTTTAGATATCTAAAGTCATGGTTATTTTTGATATTCAGTAGGCTACTGTATATTAATTTAATCACATTTTCTACATCTTTTTTAGCAACTGTTTCAACAGTTGTATGCATGTACCTTAGCGGTAACGATATTAATGCAGAAGCAACTCCTCCGGTATTAAAAGCAAAAGCATCTGTATCAGTACCAGTAGCTCTTGATGCAGCAGCTCTTTGAATATCTATTTTATTCTTTTCTGCAGTTTTTATAATCAGTTTCAATAGGTTATTTTGAACGGCAGGTCCAAATGTTACTACTGGGCCTTTTTCCATTTTACAGTCACCTTCTTTAATTTTATTAATCATTGGTGTGTGTGTATCATGAGTTACATCTGTTACAATAGCTACATTAGGTCGGATTGTTTCAGTAATCATCTGAGCACCTCTAAGTCCAACTTCCTCTTGCACGGAATTAGTAATATATAAGCCAAATGGTAATTTTTTCTTATTCTCTTTTAATAATCTAGCTACTTCTGCAATCATAAACCCACCCATTCTATTATCTAATGCGCGACCAACAAAAAAACGTTTATTCATAGTCATAAATGTATCTTTATAAGTCACTACATTACCAACCTCAATACCCATTTCTTTAACTTCTTTTGCTGATCTAGCACCGCAGTCTAAAAAAATATTTTCTAGTTTTGGTACTTCTTCTTTGCCTCCTCTTCTGGTGTGTATAGCAGGCCACCCAAAAACTGCATCAACAGTCCCTTTGTCAGTGTGTATATTAACTCTTTTAGATGGGGCAATTTGATGGTCAGAACCTCCATTTCTAACTAGATAAATAAACCCATCTTTTGTAATATAGTGTACAAACCAGGATATTTCATCAGCATGTGCTTCTATTACTACTTTATATTTGTGTTCAGGGTTAATAATACCTACTACAGTCCCATAAGTATCTACTATATGTGTATCAATGTATGGTTTAATATAATTTAACCACATTTTTTGTCCTTCAGATTCGAAACCAGTTGGGGAAGGGTTATTGATGTATTTTTCTAGAAAATCAAATGATTTTTTATTTAGGATACTTTTTTTCGACATGATTAAAATAATTTAATTTTTAACGGGGTTCATACTCATTATATCTCTGTCAAATAAATATAGTCCACCTTTATCATCACCAATTAATTTTAGTTTATCTAATATGTGTCTAGCTAATGCTTCTTCTTCAATTTGTTCTGCTACATACCATTGCATAAAATTATGAGTAGTGTAGTCTTTATCCTTTAAGCATATGTCAACAACTGTATTAATTTCTTGACTTACCATTACTTCATGATCAAGAAGGTCTTGAAATACATGACTTAAACAGTCAAATACCTTTGGTGGTTTAGGAAGTGATGGTACGATTGCATGACCTCCTCTTTCATTAATATATTTGATGAGTTTTAGCATATGTTCTCTTTCTTCATCTGAGTGTCTATAAAAGAAGCTTGATACTCCTTCTAAACCTTTTGTTTCTGCCCATGATGCCATAGCAAGATAGAATTGAGAAGCATTAGCTTCTAGTTCAACTTGTTTATTTAGTGCTTTTTCTACTTTTTTTGTTAACATAATGATTTTTTTTATGAATTTACAAAAAAGAATATATTATTCAGCCAAGGTTTGTTGGATAATTTGGCATGATTTTATTATGTCTTTTTTACTGATTGTCAGAGGAGGGGAAATACGCATATTTTTTTTGTCAAATAAAAAGTAAAATGTGATAACACCGTTATGTAAAACTTTTTTTACAATTTCTTGACAAGTTTCTTCATTTTCAAATTCTATAGCTATCATTAAGCCTATACCATGTATTTTTTTAATTTTTGGATGTGTTAGGTGTTTTTTAAATAAGTCTCTTTTTTTATTAACTAATTTAATAATATTAGAATTTTTTAATTCTTGTAAAGTGGCTAGTGCAGCTGCACAAGAGGTTGGATGACCTCCAAATGTTGTAATGTGTCCTAATGAAGGATTAGTACTGAGATAGTCCATATTTTTTTTTGAACTAATAAAAGCACCAATAGGCATTCCGCCTCCCATCCCTTTAGCCAAGCATAAAATATCAGGTAAGACATTAAACAACTCAAAACCAAACATTTTTCCTGTTCTACCAAAGCCTGTTTGAATTTCATCAAAAATGAGTTCAATAGAATGTTTAGTACATCTTTTCCTTATTTCCTCTAACCAATCTTGATTAGCTACAATAAAATTTGTTCCTCCTTGAACTGGTTCTATAATAATTGATGAAACATCGTTTTTTAGAATATCTAAATCTTCAAAATTATTATATCGTATGTGTTCATGGTGAGGAATAAGAGGTCTGTATTTTGTTTTCATAATCTCAGTGCCCATCGCACTAAGAGAGCCCTGTGTACTACCGTGATAGGAATTAAAACATGAAATAACTTTTTTTCTTCTATTTTTTCTCTTAGCCAATTTGATTGCACCTTCTATAGCTTCTGTTCCAGAATTTACCAAATAAGTACAGTTGAGTTTTTTCGGTAAATACTCTGCTAACGATTTTGCTAATTCTAACGGCTTTTTTTGAATAAATTCACCATATACCATGACGTGTGTATGTAGGTCTAATTGGTTTTTTACAGCATTAATTATTGCTGGGTGACTATGACCCAGTGTGCAACTTGAAACACCCGCTACTAGATCGATATATTTTTTTTTGTCAGTAGTGTAGATATAGCTGCCTTTTGCTTTTTCAATATCTAATAAAAAAGGATGTTTTGTAATTTGTGCTTGATACTTTAAGAAAGCTTCTTTTCTATTCATGGTGGAATAATTAACCTTTCTTTTTTATTACTTGCATAGCAGCTTTAAAAATACTATCTCGATCAATTTTGTATTTTTTCATTAAATCCATTGGTTTCCCACTTTCTCCAAAAGAATCATTTACCCCTACGAATTCTAGAGGGACTGGTAAATTTTTAGAGGTTAATTGTGCTATGCTTCCTCCAAGCCCACCCAGTATTTGATGTTCTTCAGTTGTAACTGCACATTTTGTTTTATTAATTGATTTTAAAACGGCTTCTTCGTCTAGTGGTTTGATAGTTGTGATATTAATAATGTCACAGTTGATATTGTGTTTTTTTAATTCTCTACTAGCTTCTAGAGCTTCCCAAACAGTGTGTCCAGTAGAAAAAATTGAAACATCATCACCGTCTTTTAATTTTATTGCTTTACCTATTTTAAATGGTTCATTTGAAGTAAAATTAGGTACTTTAGGTCTTCCAAATCTTAAATATACTGGTCCTTTATATTGAGCAATTGCAATTGTTGCTTGTTTAGTTTGATTATAATCACATGTATTGATTACAGTCATTCCTGGTAACATTTTCATTAGTCCAATATCTTCAAGTATTTGATGGGTGGCACCATCCTCTCCAAGAGTAATTCCAGCATGAGATGCACAGATTTTTACATTTTTTCCAGAATATGCAATCGATTGTCTTATTTGATCATACACTCTCCCAGTAGAAAAATTTGCAAATGTTCCGGTGAAGGGTATTTTTCCACCAATTGTCATTCCAGCTGCTATACCCATCATATTTGCTTCAGCAATGCCAATTTGGAAGAAACGCTCAGGGAATTCTTTTTCAAATGCATCCATTTTTAGTGAACCCGTTAGGTCAGCACATAATCCCACTACATTAGGGTTAGATCGTCCAAGTTCTAATAAACCTGCTCCAAATCCGGATCTTGTATCTTTTAATTCAAATTCCATAATAGTTTAATAATCACCAAGGGTTTCTTCTAATTGGTTTAATGCTTTTTCTAATTGTTCATCGTTCGGTGCAATTCCATGCCATTTATGCGAGCCCATCATATAATCAACTCCACACCCCATTTCAGTATTTAATAGTATGCAAATTGGCTGATTGTTAGATGTTAATTGTTTTGCTTGGTGCAATAGATTTAATACACTTTCGAGATTATTACCATCTTCTACTTCAAGTACTTTCCAATTAAATGCTGAAAACTTTTCTTTTAAATCACCAAGAGCTAGTATTTCATCTGTTGACCCACATATTTGTTGTCTGTTAACATCAATTGATAGTATTAAATTATCTACTTTTTTTGCACCTGCATACATAACAGCTTCCCATATTTGACCCTCTTGTAGTTCTCCATCGCCACAAAGGCAATAGACTGTATGTTTATCAGAATTTAGTTTTTTACTTAATGCACTTCCAATAGCAACTGACAAACCCTGGCCAAGAGAACCAGATGCTATTCTAACACCAGGTAATTTTTCATGTGTAGTTGGGTGTCCTTGTAGTCTACTATTTATTTGTCTAAATGTTTTTAGTTCATCAATTGGGAAATAACCAGACCTTGCTAAAACACTATAGTAAACAGGAGATATATGACCGTTAGATAAAAAGAAAAGATCTTCTTGCTTACCATCCATCTCAAAATTTGTTTTGTGATTCATGACATCAAAATATAGGGAAACAAGAAACTCAACGCATCCTAATGATCCTCCTGGATGTCCTGATTGACATCCATGTACCATACGCACAATATCACGTCTAACTTGTGAGCATATATTTTGTAATTCTGTTGTCTGGGCCATCATTTAATAAGTTGATTTAAAAATAGATTATTTATTCATAAGAAATTAGAATTGTTGAAAAGTATTAATAATTTTGTTTTTAGTTATGTCAAAATTTTGTTTTTCAATCGCTTTTTTTCTGTCTCTAATTATGTTTTCACAAAGTGATAAATATAATGTTAAGAATACGGGGGTAAACATGACGGTTGCTATTTTAGCTGTTGATGATTTAATTTTATCAGGTGATACCATTGTAGCTCTTTATAAGGCAGAGGGTTTGAGTAAAAAAGATGTAAATCCATTTACTCATCCAAATGATTTTTTAATTGCAGGATTAACTATTTGGAAAGGAATTAGGTTAGCAATTGCTCTTTGGGGTAATGACAGCACGTCAGAAGTAAAAGACGGTTTTTTTAATGAAGAAACTATTTACTGGGCTATTGTTAAAAATAATCAATATTTGCCCATCCAATTGTTTTATAGAGCAGGTCAAAATACTTGGGAGCCTAATGGAATCCATATTGTTGATTCTTTACAATTAGCTATTTAGATAATTATTTTTTTATAACGAATATGAATAAATTTTTAAGTCGGTTCTCGACATTATTTGGTATTATATATTTTATTTACTAAACATAGTATCATATTTCTTATAATCAATCTAATTTAGTACTAACAGCAAATTATATAGGTGTTTTTTTATTATTGATTGCTGGAATAGTGAACTTAAAATCAAAACAAGGAATAGGTTTATTATGTGGTGCTATGGGATATAAATCTTGTCTAATGTGTAGGGTGTTTATCTGGAGAATAGAAGCAATATGTGCAGATGAACTTCTAAATTATGAAAACTTACAAGTAAAAGTTTTGATTCTAGAATTACTTGTGTCATTTTCAGCATTTATAATTTCTTTTGTAAAATATTTTTCAAAAAAAAACAACTAAATTTTATGTTAAAATGTGCCCAGAGCGGGAGTCGAACCCGCACGCCCATAAGGACACATGGCCCTCAACCATGCCTGTCTACCAGTTCCAGCACCTGGGCGATTTGGTTATGTGACCTGGCTGGGGCTCGAACCCAGGACCCTCTCCTTAAAAGGGAGATGCTCTACCAACTGAGCTACCAGGTCATTAAATGAATTGTGCAAATATATAATTTATTTAATTATTGGATGCCTATTAAATTCAGCTTTTTTATCAAAAATATAACGATAGGTTGTTAATTTCTGATAAATATCACTTCCCAGGAAACTTTCACAGACTTTTATCATCTTTGGATTAAAGTCACCAATCCAGCTTTGAATAACATATTGATATCCATCTGCAAGCATTTTTTCACTAGTATGGTTCGCTAAAGCAGATTCTAAGCCTAGTTTTTGAAATTTTGGTATTACCCCAAAAACAAGAGCAGCTACAGTATCAGTTTGATTGAATGTTTTATGGTAAAGAAATTTTAGTTTACCTATTGTATTTAAATTGCCATTTACGTATTTCAAGTACTTATTAGCATCTGGAATTGCAATAAAAAAACATATTGGTGTATCCTTATAATAGCCAAACCATATCAATCTTTGATCAATAATAGATTTCATTTTTCGAAACATCTTTTCAGCTTGCTCTAATTTAAGGGGTTTAAAAGTGTGATGTGTTCCCCAGGCTGCATTATACACTTCAATAAATTGTTGAGCATATTTTTTATAATCATGATTTTTCATATGATCAAGTGAAAAGTGTGGTCTAGATTTAATTCTTTCTGCACGCTCATAAAATTTTTTAGGATATGGTTTCTTTAAGTCTTTACAATATACATGTTGATGATAGTAAACTTGAAATCCAAAATTTTCAAATAAGTCTTTATAATAGTTAAGATGATAGTTTTGCCCATAGACAGTGTGTCGGTCAAAACCTTCAACCATAAGTCCCCAATATTTTTCTTTCTCACCAAAATTAATGGGTCCATCCATGGCTTCAATGTTTTTGTGTTTGAGCCATGAAATTGAGGTTTCAAATAATAAGTTTGCAGCTTTTTGATCATTTATGCATTCAAAAAAACCAATTCCTCCTATTTTTAGTGAATCTTTTGAGTTTTGTTTTTTACTATAAAAAACAGCTATTCTACCAACTATAAGATTATTTTTTTGTAGAATAAATCTTTCTACTTCACCATGTTTATGGTATGAGTTTTTTTTTGGATTGAACACAGTTTCCACATCTTGTTCAATATGCGGGATCCAGTTTTTTTGCTCCTTATATAGCGTGTAAACTAATTTATGAAATTCAGATATTTCAAATTTGTTTCTTACTTTTATAATATTCATAGTGATTAAAACAGAAGTTATTGATTGTGAAATTAATAATTATTAACTTGAAAACATATAATCATTTTAAATGAATTTGAATTTGTGAAAAATAAAGTTGTCATAATAACAGGAGCATCTTCCGGAATTGGTAAAGCTTTATCTTTATCATTTTTTAAACGAGGTGCTCGTTTGGTTCTTGTTGCTAGAACAGAGTCTAAATTAATTGAATTGACAAATTCTATAAATAACTTAGGAGGGGATGCAATATATGTAATAGCAGATGTTAGTAAAAAGTTAGATTGTTCTAAAGTTGTAAATCATGCAGTAGATAAATTTGGAGGAATAGATATTTTAGTTAATAATGCAGGTATTTCGATGCGTGCTTTATTTACGGACTTAAATTTTTCAGATTTTGAAAAGGTTATGGATATTAATTTTTATGGGACCATTTATATGACAAAATATGCGCTAGAGCATATTTTAGTAAAAAAAGGATCCATTGTGGGTATATCATCTATTGCAGGTCATAAAGGCTTACCTGCTCGTACTGCTTATTCAGCTTCTAAGTTTGCTATGACGGGTTTTTTAGAAGCTCTTAGAATAGAAAATTTGAAAAGAAACTTACACGTTTTAATTGCTTCTCCTGGTTTTACTGCTTCAAATATTAGACAAAATGCTCTTAATTCTAGTGGAAAAAATCAAAAAGAAAGTCCTCGTGATGAGGAAAAAATGATGTCAGCAGAAGAAGTTGCTGAATGTATTGTTTTTGCTGTAATAAAAAGAAGAAATACTCTTGTTCTTACTTTTCAAGGCAGATTGTTAGTTTTTTTAAATAAATTTTTCCCCAATCTAGTTGATCGTTTGGTTTTTAACAATCTATCTAAAGAAAAAAATTCACCTTTTTAAATATGCCAATATTTTTAATTGGATATATGGGTTGTGGAAAATCAACGATTGGTAATAATTTATCACAAATCATGAAAACTCAGTTTACAGATTTAGATAATTTAATTGAGCAAGAGATTGGCTTGGATGTTTGTAATATCTTTCATCAAAAAGGAGAACATTTTTTTAGAAAAAAAGAACATTATTATTTAACTAGTATTAATTATTCTCAAAATATGATAGTCGCAGTAGGGGGTGGAACTCCTTGTTTTTTTGATAATATGCATTTCATGAACAATATTGGGGTTACAATATATTTAAAAGTAAGTTTTGAAGAATTAGTTAGTAGATTACAATTTAATAATTCAAGACCAAAGTTATTTAATAAAAAAGTAAATTTACAAGACTTGGTTAAGAAGCAATTAATTGAAAGGGAAAAGTATTATCTTAAAAGTCATTATGTTATTGAATCTGATAGTATTTCTACTGAACAAGTTTACCAGATATTAAAATAATACTATGAATAATTTAAAAATTGATTTAAGAAGCGACACAGTAACAATACCAACAAAATATATGCTTGAATATATGTTTAGTGCTAAAGTTGGTGATGATGTCTGGGAAGAAGATGAAACTGTCAAGGATCTTGAGTGTTATTTAGCTCATTTATTTAATAAAGAGTCTGCTTTATTTTGTCCTTCAGGAACAATGACTAATCAAATAGCTATCCGGGTCCACACGAAAATGGGAGATGAATTAATATGTGATAGACTTTCACATATATATAATTATGAGGGTGGTGGTATTGCTTCTAATTCAGGTGTTTCTGTAAGGTTAGTAAATGGTGATTTTGGTCGGATTTCTTTAAATCAGATTAAACATAATGTTAATCCTGATGATGTCCATTTTCCTCGAACCAGTTTAGTATGTCTAGAAAACACTGTAAATAAAGGTGGGGGAGTCTGTTATGATTATAGTTCTATGTTGGAAATTTCGGATTTTTGCAAAAAAAATAAATTAATTCTCCATCTTGATGGTGCTCGCATATTCAATGCATTAGTGGCAAAATCTCAATCTTCTGTAGATTACGGTAAATTGTTTGATAGCATTTCAGTATGCTTATCTAAAGGTTTGGGAGCTCCAATTGGATCAGTTCTTATTGGCGATTCTAAATTTATTAAAGAAGCTAAGAGAGTTAGAAAGTCGTTTGGAGGAGGTATGAGACAGGTTGGTTATTTGGCAGCTGCTGGAAAATATGCATTAGAAAATCATATTAATCGTTTGTCAGAAGATCATCATCGAGCGCAATTAATTGCAGGCACTTTAAAAAAGTTACACTATGTAGAAAATTTAAGACCTGTTGAAACAAATATTATTTTATTTGATGTTAAACATTCTAGCATTAATTCGTTTAAAAAGTTATTAGATTCGCAAAGTATAAAGGTCTCTTTTATGGGAGATAGGACTGTAAGATTTGTGACGCACTTGGGTTTTTGTGATAATCAGTTAGAAGTTCTTTTAACAACATTGCTTTCATTACGTTAAATAGGCAATTTCTTCACCTTCTTCCATTATAACTGTAATATGATCTTTCAATGTTGTCGATAGATTAAGACCAACATAATCGACTCCAATCGGAAATCGATTATGGTTCCTATTTACAAGAATGATGGTTTTTAAGTTAATAATATCATTTTTTAAGATTTCTTTGATTCCATATATTATTGTGCGACCTGATTTTAATACGTCATCCACTAAAAATACATTTTTCAAATTATCGGATGATAATTGTGGTGTTATTGTGAAATGATTTTTTTTATCTTTCTTTATTCGATGAATAATTGTTGAGATATTATTTGATTCTGTTATTTTTTTTATTTTTTTGGCTATGATATAACCGTTTTTATCAAAGCCAATTAATGTTATTGATTTTTCTTCATGATAATCTTCAATAATAGAGAAGGCAATTCTATTAATTGTATTTGCAATTCTTTCTTTGTTGAGAATAATTTGTTTTTTTGTCATATTTAATGCAAAGATACATTATCTGTTGATTTAACTAAAATAAATATTGTTTCTATGTGATGAGTATGTGGAAATTGATCAGCTATAGAGAATTTTTTTATTACGTAACCATATTTCATTAATATCTCTATATCTCTAGCTTGTGTACTTGGATTACATGATACGTATATTATTTCTTGACTGTTTAATTCTATTATTTTTTTTATACTTTTTTTTGCAATTCCAGGTCTTGGAGGGTCTACAATAATTGTATTTATTTTGTTTTTTAAATTTGGATTATGTGTTAAAAAATCACCAATATCAAGATTATAGAACTCAACATTTTTAATTTTGTTTTTTGTGGCGCTTTTTATTGCATTTTGGATAGAACTTGATGCTATATCTACACCAATGACATGCGCATTTTTATTTTTACTTGCAATCATTTGTGCTATAGTTCCCGTACCACAAAAAAGATCTAAAATAATCGGTTTACTATTGTGTTTATTTTCAGAGGAGTATTCGATCACTTTTTTATATAATTTTTGCGCACATAATGGATTTGTTTGAAAAAAACTGCTCATATAAATTTCAAATTCTAAATTTAACATTGCTTCAGTTATTTTGTTAGTTCCCACAATTGTTTGTGATAATACATCATTATAATTAATCCTGTCTGAAATATTATCATTAATTGTATGAATAATTCCCTCAATTCTATTAGGATGAAGTTTAAGTATTTTATTCTTAAATAATGTTATATTAAACTTTTTGACATCATTAGAACTAGTTACTAATTCTACAAGAAGTTTGTCGTGTTTATAACTTTTTCTAACATTGAGATTTCGAAAGAATCCTTTTTTTTGAGGAATGTTCCATGCAGGTAAACCGGTTTCTTTACAAAATTTTCGGATTTTATGTAAACTATTTTCCCATTGTTTGTCAAACAGCCCAGAATCTTTTTCCAAGTTTTCAACCATCCACCAGGTGTTTGCTCTTTTGAATCCAAGACCAAATTCATCAATATCTCTTTTTTTTTTAAAATCATATATTATTGATGAAAATGCATATTCCATTTTATTTCTATAATGCCAAGTTTTAGGAGAATGAATAAAACCATCATAATATTTTTCAATATCATTAATTTTTCCAATTTTTTGAAAAACTTCGAACACTAAAGCCTTCTTTTTTAATCTCTGGTACTTAATGTCAAGTTCGTAATATGGCGCACCAGAAATTTTTTGATAATTACGTTTTTTTTGTAATTCACTTTTTGTTATTACTTCAAAAATTTTAGCTTCTGCGTAATTAGATTTTAATTTTGTGATTTCTGCTAGTACTGTTTGACCAGTAATGGCATTTTTGACAAATATTACAAAATCTTTTCTATTCTCTTGTGGTTGTTTGCTAATACCATTTCCACCATAAACAATATCATCAATGTAAATTTTTATTCTTTCTTTTTTTTTCATTACTTGCATACTACAAAAATAATTATCTTTGAGTACAATGAGTTCAAAAAACATTATAGATCTTGAATTAAAATATGGTGCCCATAATTACCATCCCTTACCAGTGGTTTTAGAAAAAGGTGATGGTGTATTTGTTTGGGATGTCGAAGGTAACAGATATTATGACTTTCTTTCTGCATACTCAGCAGTTAATCAAGGACATTGTCATCCTGATATAATATCTGCTCTAAATCAACAAGCTAGTAAATTAACTTTGACATCTAGAGCTTTTCATAATGATATTTTAGGTAGGTATGAACGTTATATAACTCAACTTTTTGGTTATGATAAGGTTTTGCCAATGAATACGGGCGTTGAAGGAGGTGAAACAGCTAATAAGTTAGCAAGAAAGTGGGGATATTTAAAAAAGAATATTCCTGAAAATAAGGCACGTATTATTTTTGCAAAGGGGAATTTTTGGGGTCGTACTTTAGCTGCTATTTCAAGTTCTGATGATCCTTCCTCATATAAAGGTTTTGGTCCATATATGCCTGGATATGATTTAATTCCATATAATGATTTAAATGCCTTAGAAAGTGAATTAAAAGACTCAAATGTTTGTGCATTTATGGTGGAACCCATTCAAGGAGAAGCAGGTGTTGTTGTTCCGGATGATGGTTATTTAGCGGGTGTAAGACAATTATGCAATAAATACAATGTTTTATTTATTGCAGATGAAGTGCAGACTGGAATTGCAAGAACAGGCAAAATGTTGGCTTGTGATTATGAACTTGCTCGGCCAGATATTCTTATTTTAGGTAAGGCTCTTTCTGGTGGAGTTTTTCCTGTATCAGCAGTTTTAGCTGATGATGAAATCATGTTATGTATTAAACCTGGAGAACACGGCTCTACTTATGGAGGTAATCCTCTTGCTTGTCAAGTTGCAATGGCGGCACTAAAAGTTGTTGAAGATGAAAAACTTGCTGATAACTCTTTTAAATTAGGCAATTTATTTAGAGATGAATTAAATGAGTTTATTAAAACTAATAAATTAGTTAAATCTATTAGAGGAAAAGGGTTATTAAATGCCATTTTAATTAATGATTCACCTAATAGCAGTACTGCATGGGATATTTGCATGAAAATGAAAGAAAATGGATTATTAGCAAAACCTACTCATGGTAATATTATAAGGTTAGCACCTCCATTAGTAATTAATAAAATTCAGCTATTAGAATGTATCAGTATTATAAAGGATACTATTAGTAATTTTTAAGACCATCTTTATATTTTGTAACTTAGTGTTATGAAGTATCATGTTTTAATATTATTATCTGCAATTTTTCTTTCATCTTTTGCACAAATACAAAGATGTTCTACAGACGAATATGTTGACTTTTTAAAATCCAAAGGTTCATATAACTATCATACTCATAGAATTAATACTAATACTAATGATAATTATAATTATAATGGAAATTATAATATTCCTGTAGTTGTTCATGTCTTATATAATACTAATGATCAAAATATTTCTGATGAAAGAATTTTTTCACAAATTGAAACATTAAATAATGATTATAATGCATCCAATATTGAACTAGCTGATGTTCCTGAAGAGTTTCAGGATGTTATTGGTAATGTTGGTTTTAATTTTTTTTTAGCACAAGAAGATATAAATGGTTCCCCTTTTTCTGGTATTAATAGAGTTTATACAGAGGTAGATTCTTTTTTAGGTTTTAGTGATGATATGAAAAAAAGTAATCAAGGAGGTGTTGATCCATGGAGTACAGACTGTTTTTTGAACATTTGGGTCTGTAATTTGAGTGGTAATACCTTAGGTTTTGCTACTATGCCAGATGTAGTTTCGGATGATTTAGATGGTGTAGTTATTGATTATGAATTTTTCGGTATTGATTTATCTTCATCATCAGCTTATAATTTGGGTAAAACTGGAACTCATGAAATTGGACATTACTTTGACTTAGAACACCCCTTCAATGGTGGATGTTCAGATTGGGATGGTTGTAGTGATACTCCATCAATTTCATCTCCCACTTATGGTTGTCCATCTTACCCGCAATCTTCTTGTCAAACAAATAATATGAGCATGAATTTTATGGATTATACTGACGATGCATGTATGTCTATGTTTACTATATGTCAAGCCGAGAAAATGCAAAGTGCATTATTAAATTATCGCTCAGGTTTAATTGATTGTGGGGTGTCATTAGATGGATACGTAAATCCACTAAATTTAATTTATCCAAATCCTGTTGAGGATTTGTTATGTGTTGCGAAAAACAAAAATAGCTTGATTGTTATTTATGATTTATATGGTAGAGATTTATTGAGTATGCATATGTATGATAATAATTGTCTTGATGTATCGTATTTGGCTTCTGGCTCTTATTTGTTGTCAATTGATAATAAAATAATTCAATTTATTAAAAATTAGAATTTAAGATTTAGTTTAAGATTAAGTAATCTTCCTGTTAGATAGTTAGGAACTGCATAATACCTTTGTGAAGAATCACTTACCCATATATAAGAAGAAGTGTTTTGTATGCCTATTAAGTTAAATATCTCTAAACTTGCCCAAATAGACTGAAAGTTGTTTAGAAAATCTATTTTTTTATTTTCATTTTCTCTTTTAATTGATCTTGAAAACCCAATGTCTAATCTCTTATATGATGGAATTCTTAAAACTTGTTCATGTCTTTCAGAATTAGGAGCTCCAAATGGAAGTCCTGAACCATAAATCAAACTTAGTTGCATTTTATAATTTGGATTTTTAGGAAAATAATCCTGAAAAAAAATTGATGCATTTAATCTTCTATCTGTTGGTCTTGGAATGTGCCCATGTCCATCTCCCTCAATATCCTCTCTTGTTGTTAGTAAAGATAAACTTAGCCATGAATCAACATCGGGAACAAATTCTCCAAATAATTTAAAGTCTAAACCTGTCGAATAACCATCTGCATTATTATCATTTAAGTATATAATTCTAAGATTATCTATTTCGAATGGGATAATATCCCAAAGTTTTTTATAAAAAATAGCACTAGTAAATTTAAAATTTCTACCAAGATACTTGAATTGATAATCTGAATTAATTACATAATGAATTGATTTTTGTGATTTTATATTATTATTCAATAATCCCTCCGGAGTTCTATACTCTTTGTAAAAAGGTGACTGATTATAAGATCCACATGAAAAATTAAAAACAAAATCTTTATTCCAATTAGGTTTTGCGCTAAGCATCATTCTTGGACTTATGAACCATTCATTATTAAAGTCCCAAAAATTTGTTCTTGCGCCTAGAATCCAGCTAAAATCAGAATTCTTTATCTGAAATTCATTTGCAATTTGCATGTAGGAAGATAATCGATTTGATGTGAGTGAAGAATTTCCTTTATAGAATTCATAAAGGTGCAAGTCATTACTTATTGGAGAAATAGAATATCCAGCAGAATCAATCATAACCCATTCCCTAATCTGGTCATTAATATTTTCTATTTGATATTTAAGTCCCCAATCAAAAGTAAAATTATAATTATCAATTTTAAATTGATAATTGCCATCATGATATAAATTCCAAACATTTGCATTGAACACATTTCTTGCGTGATTCATATATGCTCCTACCCCTCTGTTAAATATAACTTCTCCTAACTGATCAGAACCTAGGTTATTGTCTAATTCACCAAGCCAGTATTCTCCAAGAATATCATAAAATTCTTGTTCTTTTGTTGTATAATAAGAAGATGTTAATTTTAAATTTAACTTTTGATTAGGAGAGTATAATGATGATATTGCAGTAAGATTTGTTTCATAATTATCTACTTCCTGTCCTTCGAAATAAATAGTTAGTTGTAAGGCTTCGGTAACTGTCCCAAACTTTGCTTGCCGAGTAGTTGGAATCATTTCATATTTATTTTGTGCATAATAGTTTAAAAAACTTAACTGAAGATCTGGATGTATTTGATATGTGAAATAAGCTTGAATATCTTGAAATAGTGGTTTGTAATTTCCTTTTGTGTCTAATGATGTAAGTAATAATTCATTTGATTTAATTCTAGCACCAATTAAATAAGATAAAAGATAGTTTTTACTACTTCCCTCGAAATTGCAATCTATGCCTAAAGCACTAATTGATAGTAGTGTACTTCTCTTTTTCGGTTTTTTATATTCAATGTTTAAGACAGATGATAATTTATCACCGTATTTTGCTTCAAATCCTCCAGCAGAAAATTCAATTGAAGAGACCATTTGAGGATTTATTACACTTAAGCCTTCTTGTTCCCCATTTCTTACTAAAAAAGGTTTATATATTTCGATTCCATTAACATAGATTAAGTTTTCGTCAAAACTTCCACCTCTAACAGAGTATTGACTACTAAGTTCATTGTTTGATGAAATGCCAGGAAGAAGTTTGATTATACTTTCGATTCCACCGGTAGGATTTGGTATTCTTTGTAAATTTTTGGGGTCAATTTTTGTAACTCCTTTTAATCTATACTTATCAGAAATTAACGTTACGTCAGTTAAAAATGTATCATTTTTTTTTAAAAAAATATTTTGTTCAATAAATTTTGTATCAACTTTTTGTGTAATAATTATTGTGTCAGTTTTGTAGCTAACGTGTGATACAATTATGTTTATTGGATATTTATCTATTAGTTGTATTTCGAAATTTCCATTTATATCGGTAATCGCTCCATTATTATTATGTTTTAGATTTACATTTAGAATAGGCTTGTTTGAAGTATCATAAACAGTTCCTTTTATTATCAAAATATCACTATTTACATCTTGGCTATATAGATTTAAACTTAAGATTAATATGATATATTTAATTATTATTCTCATTGTTTCTATAAATTCATATCGATTTCATTTTTGTTACCAACTAAATCAGTTACTTGAATTTTGATATTTTTATTTTCATATTTTTTTGTACTATCTAGATGATAAGTCAGAAGATTTGTTTTAAAATCATATTCCATCAATACCCATTTATTATTTATATAACCATTATATTGTTTAATACCTGATAATGTATCTTCAATTTTAAATTGTATCATGTGTTCTGTTTTCATATAGTGTGCTAATTGAGGTTTTACCGTATCAATTATAATACGGAAGTCACCAAACTTACTAGACTTACCAATTATTTTTCCTTCTTTCCATTGGCTTTTGATACAATATATATTTCCTCCATCAATTCTACTAATTAATGCTTTGGATCTTAGTTCTTTTTCGACAGATTCATCTTTAATTGATATGATAAATGGTTTGTGAGTTGGTGTAGATTTATCCATTATACTATGGGTTGGATATTTGCTATCAGAACTTTTAGTTTGTTTATATGAAAATTGATAGTTGTCATAAAGACTATTGCCAGGTATATATAGTTCTATATTATTATTATTGAACTCAAATACTTGCTTATAATTTATATAATTTTCTTTTTCTTTTGTGTTCATTTGCAACACATCTTTTGTGAAGTTAATATTAAACGTTAAAAATATAGTATTCATATAACTATCTTTAACAATTATTTTAATATTGTTAATTCCCTCTTTTAAATTGTATCCAAGATTAGGTTTTGATTTTTTCATATTTGTGCTTAGTGAATTATTTGGATCAATAAAGCATTTTATAAATTTATTTCCTGTTTTCACATAGTATTTGTAGTCAATATGAGAGTTAATATACCTTGTTTCACTAAAATTAAATTTTTCCATTTGATTATGATAAAATATGGAGTCATTAACCATTAACTCTATAGAGTAGACTCCACATTTATTAGGAGCGGCATCTAAATAATCAATCGTTTGTAAACCAATATTTAGGTAATTGTGTCCATCGATTATTGTAGGTATGTGATATGTTTTATTATCAATTTTTCCTACTTGAACTAATTCTTTTTGATGTTTATCGTGATATATTAATATTGCTTTAATAATTGGATGAGTTCTATCTAAAATTGGTAATCCAAATAACATGGGATTTAAAATTTGTTGTGTTTTTGAATCTCTAATTTCAAAATGTAGATGAGGTCCCGTTGAGCTTCCAGTATTTCCACTATAACCAATAAGTTCACCTTTTTTGACAAATAATTCGTCCTTGTTTAATGCAAAATCGATTTCGTAATTTTCTTTTTTGTAGTGCTCTTCAATTGCAAATTCTTTAATTTTTTTATTAAATTCATTAAGATGAGCATATACAGTAGTAAAACCCTTTTTATGATTTATGTAGATTGCTTTTCCAAAGCCATATGTGGAAACTTTTATTCTAGAAACATATCCATCTTGACTGGCATAAATAGGAATATTTTTTTTTTGTTTGGTTTTTATATCAATACCAGAGTGAAAATGATTGTTTCTTAGTTCACCAAATGTCCCTGCAATGGCAATTTTAATATCAACTGGAGAGATGAAAAAATCTTTCGGGTAATTATTTTGAGAATAATTCACATAAGTAAATAGTAACCAAACAAAAAGGATTGAAAACACATTTTTCATTAAAGTAAATTTATGTAAAAAAAAATCTATTTAGATTATTTGCATAATCATTTTCTTTATTGAATCTATAATTTAAATACTTATATTTGATTGTAAATAAAACGATTTTAACTGTGAATACTTTAATGTCGCACGTTCTAGATTTGAAAAAAAAAATTACTTCCTTAGTTGCTAATTATCAAAATACAAAGAATGAGAATTTACAATTAAGAAATGACAAGAAGGAAATGACGAAAGTAATTAATAGACTTGAAGGAGAAGTTAAGATCTTAACAAAACGAGTTGAGGTAGTTGATTTAGTGCAAGGGGTTGACTTAAAAGATAAGGATGCGATGATATTCGCAAGAAAGCGTGTTAATAATTTAATTAGAGATATTGACAAATGTATCTCACTTTTAAATGAATAAAATTTATGGAAAAATTAAATATTAAAATATCATTAGCAAATAGGTTGTATCCCATGAATATTTCAAATTCAGAAGAAAAAATTATAAGACAGTCTGCTTTTAAGATTGAGAAGATGTTAAAGTTGTTAAAAGATAAATATTCTGTTAAGGATGATCAGGATTTATTAGCTATGTGCGCACTGCAGCTTTGTGTGAGATTAGAAAAGTCTGATACACAGAAAAGAGATGTTGAAGCACAAATTATTGATCATATATTAGATGTTAATGAAGAAATTTCAAACATAGTATAATTTTACAACTCGTTTAGTGTGTAATGATTAATTTAAATTTCATAAAAAAAGAATTAGTTGAATCAATTAGGTTTTACCTGCTTGAATATGAAATGACAGTTTCTGCTGCAGAAAGCTGCACCGGTGGTTTTGTGTCTCATTGCTTAACTTCAAAAAAAAGAGCTTCTAATTATTTTAAGGGTGCTGTCATTGCTTATGATAATGAGATTAAAAAAAAATTTTTAAAAATCTCTCAATGTGAAATAAATAAGTATGGAGTTGTAAGTAAATATGTTGCAGAATTAATGGCTAAAGCTATTCGAGAACAATTTAATACTGACTTTGGATTTGCTACTACGGGATATGTAGATGTTTATTACAAAGGAAATAAGAAGTACTCAAATTTATACGCCTGGATATCAATTTCGTCCAATACTTTTGTGAATTCTAAATTGGTTAATTTAACTGGTAAAAGAACAGAAAATATATCAATTGTTACTAATGAACTTTTTAAGTTGTTTCGAAAAGAAATTATTTAATTTTTTATTCTAATTTAAAAGTCTTAAATTCGCTTTTCATTTTTATAACAATATT